>JAGYKU010000034.1 GCA_018401455.1 Flavobacteriales bacterium | reverse complement strand
ACACAATTAGGCGAAAAAGATTTGTTTTTCAAACCTTATAAATTAGCATTAAATGGTTATTTCGCTATGCTAAATTCCAATAAACTCAGAAATAAAGATTACATTACAATAGTTGATATGACCAAAAGTTGTAACGAATTGAGAATGTTTGTAATTGAAACCAAAACTTGGAAGGTAGTACATAAAAGTTTAGTGGCACACGGAATGAAAACAGGGGAGGAATACGCCCAAGATTTCAGTAATGTGGAAAGTAGTCATCAAAGTAGTCTAGGTTTTTACAGAACTGGAGAGGTTTACAATGGAAAGCACGATATGAGTGTGAAATTAGATGGTTTGGAGCCTTTCAATGACAAAGCAAGAGAAAGAGGAGTGGTGATTCACGCAGCCGACTATGTAAGTCACGAATATATTAAATCCAATGGAAGATTAGGTAGAAGTTATGGTTGTCCTGCTATTCCTAGACAAGGATATGAAGGAATAGTAGATAAAATCAAAGAGGGGAGTTGTTTCTTCATTTATTATCCCAATAAAGAATATCTCAAAAAATCTAAGTATGTCAACGCAAAAATAGACAAGCCTATTAATTGTGATGGGGAGTTGTTGAGTACGAATTAACTCTTACTTTTTTCATATACTTAAAATTTATACTTCGTGTATAAATAACTTTTCGTCAAAACGAATTCTTGGACCATAAATACCATTCGGAGCTCTTTTTCCAGCAGATATAATCATACAAACTTCCGAGCCTTTCGGTAAATCAATTACTTTGCGAACCCTTTTTTCATCCATTCCTTCCATTGGGCAGGTATCATATCCATTGGCTCTAAAAGCCAACATCAATTGCTGACAAGCCAAAGCCGTAGATTTTTGCGCCCAAACTCTCATATCTTGTTTGGAAACAGGTCCACGAGGCGTAGGTTTTTTGATTCCTCTAAAAAATAGCACACAACTTTTGATTCGTCCAAATATTCCTAAAAAACCTTGGTTGTAGGCAAGTGGCACTAATTTTTCGTAGTAACTAATTGCTGATTTTGGAACTTCAATATCTTTTTGACTTGCAAAAGAATCTAGCATTAACTTTCTAGATGTGCGCCACATTTCTGGATGTGCAACCGCTACAATTAGCTCTTGTGCAGTCGCAGCAGCAGGTTGACTAAGACACGCTTCCACAATTTTTTGTTTTTTATCAGCACTTCTTACCCAATAAAATTGCCAAGGTTGTAAATTGGAAGAATTAGGTGCCAATACAGCCAATGATAAACATTTTCTTACAATTTCTTCAGGAATGGATTCTTCTGTATAAACTCTGCAACTTCTTCTCGCCTCAACAAGTTGATCAAAACTTTCAGGATTTTTATAATCTCCACTTTCTTCTTGATAATTGAGTTGTGGAATTTCTGAGAAGATATCTTTTTCTGCCATTGAGTTATAGTTTTCTAATAAGCATCAAAGTTAACCTATGTTTTGTAGGTTTAGTAATTCTGGAAGTTAAAAATAAAAAATCAAAGAAATTAATTTTTGTTTCGTTTGAAATTGTAGTTTTGCAAACTGAAAATTACTAAATCGGGATGTAGCTCAGTTGGTAGAGTGCGCGTCTGGGGGGCGCGAGGCCGCAGGTTCAAGTCCTGTCATCCCGACACTAGAATTTCTTTTACTGATTAATCTTGAAACTACTAAAGAAAGCTTCAGATTTTTCACCAACTGGATAACTTCCATCTCTTAGAATAGCCACTTGATAAAGTCTATTATTATGAAGGTAAACTTTATAATGAGCATGGAAAGAATTACTGCTTGATTTTGCTTTAACCATTTTTCCTTTAATTCGTCTAAATTTAATTCACTTCTTCTTTCAATAATATCAAGCCCTAAAGCATTTGTACTTCCACCAATTGCATTTTCTAATGCTTCATTTCTTCTTCATCTGATACATTGTCAAATATTCCAGAAGGGTAGTCGTTGTATCCTACAAGATAAACTTTGGTAGCACTTTCTTCATACACATCCAATTCTATTGTGATATCACCTACTGCAGTTGGCTCTACTAAACTTGAATGCTCTGGTTTCCCTGGAAGTTTTATACTATATTTTCCATCAATATTTTCTTTGTGATCTATCCAACTAGAAATATTGTATATGTCTTCGGTATTTTCATTTGTAGAATATTCTTTCTTCTGTTTTGTGTTTTCAGAACTAGCACTATCTGATTTTCGCTTGATTGACATGAAATAAGCAAAGAAGTAGCCAATAATGAGGTGAAAATAAGATTTTTGTTTTTCATATTTTATTGATTATAAAGTTAGTATGTTTGAAGTCCTCAAATATAGCAAAATATTTTATTCTAGCCAATTTTTTCTTTTAAAGTAAATAAAACTTCCTACACCAATCAAAACCATTACAATAAGTAAGACATAATATGCATATTTAAATTTCAATTTGAATATTTTCGAAATTCATACCCATAAATTCCTTAAAGCAAGAAAAGTTAGTGGTATAAATATTACAGAAAGAATCGTTAAAGTTTTCATTACGTCATTCAACTTGTGGTTTTGCATATTGAAAATCAAGTTGATGCTACTTTCTAGTTGCTGTAAATCAAAATCAATATCGTCAATCAAAAAATTGGCTTGTTCTTTCAACTCACTAAAATAATGAGGTTCAAAGTTTTCTAACTCTACTTTTTTCTATAATTTACTTATTGCTTCACGAAGGGTTTCAATGGCTTTTTTAAGACAAATGTTTTGTTTGTTTTCCTCAATTTGCATCGCATAGTCCAAATTGGGTTTTACTTTCGTTAAGTCTTTTAACTCCTCAAGTTTTTGAGTTAATTTTTCATAAGCATTGTAGTAATTATCAATGATGGCATCTATAATCAAATACAATAAGTAATCGGCTTTTTTCTTCTAATCATTCCTTGTTTTCAGTGATTCTACTTCTAATATGTTGGAAATAATCACCAGGTTTTTCTTGTACACTCCAATAATGTACCAGGAAGCCACAAACATCATTTGCTCAGTAGAAAATTCTTTTGTTGTAATGTAAGGTGTTTATAATATAAAAATACATTCGTCTAATTCTATGACTTTATTTCGACTTTCTTCTTCAATAAGTAAAATATTAAGAAAATCATCAAGTTTGTTTTGTTTGATTACCTGCTTGAATTGATTAGCAAATTGAAAACCATAGATATTGAGCCAATGAATACATTCTTCATTTTGATTAATAAAAGATACATTTTTGATATCTTCAAAAGTATTGGAAGCATCATTTTTAGAATATTTGATAATACTCTTGCCTTTTTAAAAAATGTTCGTCAGTTGAATTTTCATTTTTCATCTTTTTCTTACAATATTTTTGTTCTTATTAACGTCTTTCATCACAATTGTTCTGTGGAAATGGGATTTATACCTTTTGTCAAATTCTTTTCACAGACTCCATTACATCACACATTAGGATAAAAGCATTATCACTATTTTCTGTCCAAACATGCCTTCAAATCCACACAGAAAAATCCCCTAAATTGACTAACCTAATGATGGTTTTTGGTTCATTTTGCTTTGATTTGTTTCTTGTTTCTATTATCGGATAAATATGGCTCTCAATATGTTCTCTCATTATTTTTTTTGCCAAATCAATATCTGAATCATAAGAAATGCTAATAACAATGTGTTTTCTTATCTTTTCATCTTCGATACTACTGTTGATAATAGTTTCTTCACTGATAATACTATTAGGGATAATCACTCTTTGGTTTTCGTAATCTCTAATCACACAATGTCTCAAAGTTATTTCCTCTACATAACCTTTTCTATTGTTTGAAACTTCAATCACATCACCAACTCTAAAGGGTTTGAAAATTAATATAAAAATTCCACCAATGATATTTGAGAATGCTTTTTGAGAGGCAAAACCTACAATGGCTGCTAAAATCCCCGCACTGGCAAATAAAGCAGAACCTAAGGTGTTGAAATATGGGATTTTATGTAGAATCCAAAATACAGTAATAGTATATAGAATAAACGTGATAGAGTTTTTTAAAAAAACATATCTTGTGGCATTTGAACCAATTAATTTTGAATTCCTCTCTATCATTGATGATAGAAACTTTCTGATAATAAATGAAATAACGGTAACAACAATCAAAGTTGTAATAGCAAAAATGATATGTTCCAGGTTTTCTTTGTCATAAATTTAAATGTGAAAAATTATTTTTTAGATCTAGATTTTATATATTTTGGAGTGAATTTTTCGCTATTTAATTTAGGAAATTCTAGATTCATATCTTAAAGTTTGTAATACTATTTTGCAATTGCATGTTTTTCGTCATTAATATCATCACCCGCTGGAACAATGTGTTAAGGAATGGTATTGCATTTTCAAATATTCGATTATAAACGTCCATGAATTCGTCCCATCTTGCTCTGTCTTCCCAATCTCCATCATTGTGTTTCAATGTTTATCTTTAGGGATTAATCTCCTGTCAAGCAATTTTTCTTTCTGTTTTTCTTTAGAAATATTTAAATAAAATTTTAAAATTTTAGTTCCACTTGCTTCAAGTAATTTTTCAAAATCATTGATTAATTCATATCTTTTTTCAATAACTTCTTCAGGAAAGAATTGCCTAACTGTAGGAACGAGAATGTCTTCATAATGTGAACGGTTAAAAATTTGAATCATACCTTTGGCAGGACAATGTGGGTGAACTCTCCATAGAAAATCGTGTCTTAATTCTCTAATAGTAGGTTTTTTAAAAGACCACACTTTACATCCAGCTGGATTTACGCCAGAAAATACATCTTTCAAAGCCCCATCTTTTCCAGATGCATCCACTCCTTGAAAAATCACCAATAAACTTCTGGTTTCGTCAGCCATTAATTTGTTTTGCAATTTAATGATTTCACGAGCCATTTTCTTGTTTTCTTTTTTGAGTTCTTTTTTACTCAATGTTGTTAAACCTGATGTGGGAATGTCTTGAATCTTCATGATTATTTATTTTTTCTAAAATTAAAGATTTTTTTTGATGTTCTTGAAAAAGACTTCAGAATATATGTTAACTTAATGCTTTCTATAAACGAACTACTTCATTTGTCTGAAAGTTAAGTTTATTCTTGGAAATTTAATCTTCTTCGTGGGAGGTAATCTATGAAGCCAATGATTCTGTGTAACACCTTTCATTTCTAATAAACTACCGTTTTGAAGTAGCACTTCTATTTTTTCTTTTTGAAGTTTGTGTTTAAACACAAATTTTCTTTCTGCGCCCAAACTCAATGAAGCAATCGATCCATTGCGAACAAGTGTGCTTTCATCATCTGTATGCCATCCCATACTTTCTTCTCCATTGTGATACAAGTTGAGCAAACAAGCGTTGTATTTTTGTTGCGTTTGAGACTCTACTTTTTTTTTTATATGTTCTAAAGTATTTGTCCATGGTAAGGCTACTCTTGGAATATTAGAATATTTGTATTCATAAGGATTTGAACCAAAAAAAGCAGTTTTTCTTTTGGTGATAATATGCTTTCCAAAGATAATTACTTCATCATTTTGCCATGGTATATCGCTGAATAATTTATCAAAATAATCTTGAGCCGTTTTTTGGTTAAAGATTCCTTCAAAATAATAAACTTCTCCATCTTTTGGGAGTAAGTTTTTGTCTATGTTTATTATTTCTTGATTAAATAAATCCATTTGAAAAATCTCATTAGATTTTGAAAATTAAAAATGAGCATCAAAAAAATAACTAACTCGAATGTCTTTTGTCAATTTCGTCAATGAAATCGACAGAAGCTTCTCTCAGTTGCTCAATTCCTGGTTGTTCAAGTGGAATGTGTCCACAATTTTCTAAGAAAACTACATTTTTTTCGCAAGCAAGTCTATCATAAAAAGGTTTGCTGATTTCCCAAGGAATAATAAAATCTTTTTCAGGTTGAAAAAACAACAAAGGACATTGCTTGAAATTTTCTGGCTCTATAGTTGGCTTTGCCTCAAAAAGCGTTCTGAAAAACTTCAAATACACCCAACTTCCAGAACCCACTTTGTCTTTTTTGAGCAGTTTTACAAAGTCAGGATTGTTGGCCATTGCCCACATTTTGGTTGTGATTTTTATCGGAATTTTGATATTGTCAGATATACCTTTAAATGCACTTAAAGATTTATAACCCAATTTCCCCATTAAGGGAGATTTTGAAAGTTGTATTTGAACTTTTTCTTTAGTGGTATCAGCCAAACTAGAAACCATTAAACCTACCACATTTTTGTTTTTGCAAGCAGTATGATAACTCAGCATTCCTCCCAAACTAAGCCCTATCAAAATGACCTTTTTTCCATCTTTAGTAATTTCTTTGTCTATTAGTGCATCTAAAAGATTCACCCAAGTATCATAACTGTTGGGTTTTCCAATTTTGGTAAGTCCAAAACCTGGCATATCAGCCGCAATGGATTCAAAGCCTTTACTTCTCATAGAAACCCCGATAGGGGAGAGTAAACGTCCATTTCCACCACCTCCGTGAATCAAAATCAGTTTGATATTTCTGTTATTTTCTTTAGGAATGTACCTATCTATATGAACTTCATAGTCTGTCCAGGACCAATATTCTTCTTTTGGTTCTTCATCCTCTTTAATTCTAAATTCTTCAGGAAAAAAAGGTTGAAATTTTTTCCACGATGGATAATCTTTATAAAATTTCATTTGAAGAGAAATTAGAAGTTAGTTAAGTTATAATCCTTAGGATACTTAACTTGAAATTTATAGACCATTTTTTTTGTTTCTCCTGGCTGTAAAGTCAATTTCCATTTTAATTCACCTGTTGACTCATTATGTGAGGCTGTTCCAAGTTCATCAATGGTAACTTCGATTTCTTTTTTGTTTGACAATGGGATTTGATCATAAACATCAATAGTTACAGGTTTTGACTTGTTGTTTCGCACTTCGATTTCATAACCTCTTGTAGTTTTTTTATTCCCACCAATTGAAGTGTTTTTACAAAATTCATCTACTTTCTTTCTTGTAACTACAATACTTTTGTCCCTTCCTAATGAAATATCCAAAGTGTCTTTTGTCGAAGCAGTTTCTAAAAAAGATGTTCCTACAAATGTTTCTTCAAAATATACGTTTGCATCGCCTGGAAGTAAGTTGTAATTTCCCCATCCAGTAACTCTAGCCAAAAGAAATGCATCACCATCTTTTTTGGGAATAGATAAATAAGAATAACTAACTGGTAATTCGTGTTTTTGAATTTCTACTAAGTACGGCTTACCATCAGAATCAATAGTATAAGGTATGTTGATTTTAAATTGAGTGTTTACATTACTTTGTACTACTTGTGTGAAGTCTGCAATTGACATAGATTCTTTGTCTACAACTTTTAGTTCTTCTTGAAAACTGTCTTCTGCAGCAGCACTTTCATCATTGTCGAAACTCGGTGAACTCATTTTTTTGGGAGCACCTCCATATGCATAAGATCTATTACTGCCTTTGTAGTTTTGATAAAATGAAATATAAGTGGGCGTAAGTGTTGGTTGTGTATTGTCCACACTAGGATTTCCAGTTGAAAGGGTTATATTTACATTTTTCCAATCATATCCAGATAAATTATAAACATCAGCTTTGTAGGTAAGTGCAACTGGCTCTGTAATGTCGTCACTTCTCAAATCGTATTTAGGGATCCAACTAGCTTGAGTAATTACATATGTCAATTCAAATTCTGTGGTTGTTTTACTGCTTGAAGAAGCATTTACCACAATTTCTTTGGTATATTTTGATTTTCCTTTTTTCAAGTCTTTTTGTTGTTGTAATAGTCTAGTCATTACTTTATTGATTTTAGCAATTTGCATATCAATATCAAGCATTTTTGTTTCAAGTTCAAGTAACCTTTTTCTAAAAAAATCTGCCATATCTTGCAATTCGAAAGTTTCAACACCCATTTCATCTCCTCTGATACTTTTATTGGCTAAGAGTAAACTTTTTTCTTCTGTGTAAACTCTTTTGTGGCCTTCTCTAATGGCTATAGAAAATTTTAATTCCTCAATACTATCGTTGATTATATTCAACCTTTTGTCATTGCTATTGTCGATAAGATAATTACTTTGAATATTAACGGAGGCGATGGTAACATTGCTGTTTTTTGCTTTCACCTGAATACTACTTGGAGTAATAAAATTAGATAAATTATCAAATGTAATCGTGTTGCTTCCAGCAGCCAAATTTACTTTAGCAGTTCGGTGGATTTCAGCACCTGATAAAAAAACTGTTACATCTTTTATGCTAGATGATTGTGTGATTTCATTTTGAGCAAGAGTACTTCCCAATTGGAATGTGAGTAGGATAAATATTAAATTTTTGAAATTCATGTTTTTTTATTTAAAGTTTATGAATTACAAAAGTAATTTATATTTAAAGAAAATTAAACTTTGAATTTATTAGTTTTGCACATCTAAAGAAGATTTATAATGAATACAAATTCGAATAAGCCACTTATACTGGTAACCAACGATGATGGTTTTACGGCTCCTGGAATTAAAAATTTAATAACTGTAGTTGAACAATTTGCTGATTTACTTATTATTGCACCCGACAAACCTCAAAGTGGAATGGGGCATGCAATTACAGTAAATGCTCCTCTACGCATGACGGCTACTGATTATTTTGGAGCGCATGAGGCTTATTATTGCTCTGGAACCCCTGTAGATTGTATCAAATTGGGAATGTATGTTTCCAAAAAAATGGATAGAAAACCAGATTTGATTGTTTCAGGAATCAACCACGGAAGCAATGTTTCTACGAATGTTTTGTATTCAGGAACAATGTCGGCTGCTGTAGAAGGTGCTATAGAAGGTATTCCAAGTATTGGTTTTTCGCTATGCGATTATGATTGGGATGCAGATTTCGAACCTTCATTACATTACATAAAAATTATTGTTGAAAATGCTCTCAAACAAGGACTTGAAAAGGGAGTTTGTTTGAATGTAAATATACCCAAATTACCAAAAGAAGAAATTAAAGGCATCAAAATTTGCAGACAAGCCAGAGCTTATTGGGATGATACTTTTGACGAAAGATTAGATCCGTTAAACAAGCCATATTATTGGCTTACAGGCTCATTTGTAAACCACGACAATGGTGATGAAAGCGATATGAGAACTTTAAATGAAGGATATGTAACCATTGTGCCTACACAATTTGATATGACCGCCCACCATATTATTGGGAAGTTGAATGAGTGGAATTTGTAAATTATCTCACCCCATTGTCATACCAACTTCGTCTTCGTTGTAGTTTAAGGTCTTGTAAAAGAGAAGATTTTACGTTGATTTGAATGTTATAACTTTTCATCGGACCATAAGGAACCCAGTTGAAGGTCATTTCCCAACAATGTAAGTTTCTTGTAATTTCAACTGACGAATAACTAAACTTTTTATTAGTAAAATCATAATTGGTTTGAAATCTTACATTCCAATTGGCAGTCAAATTCATTTGTCCATTTACATTCACGTTTTGAGTAATTCTAGCAGAATCTTTTGCTTCAAATCTATACACTCTTCGATAATCAATAGTGTAGTTGAAATTCATAGACCAATTCCAAGCTTCTCCAAATTGGATAAATTCATCCATGTTTTTGTTGATATACTCCAATTCTTCTTCAGAGCCTTTTTCAGATTCTAATTTTTCTTTATTTTTTTTGCTTTTCAAAGAAAAACCTACAGAACCATTGGCATTGCTCAAATTAAAATACTTTCCTTCTGTGTTTCTGACAAATTCATTATAGGCTCTTCCATTTTCATCTCTAGCATAAGGGTCAAAAGCGGCACTAAATCTCGTATTGAATAATTTTGAAATATTTGTTCTCCCTGATATAGAAAGATTATCCCAGTTTAAAGAATCTCTAAAAAAGTCATAACCTGAAGAAATGGTGAAGTTGTCTAAAAGATTTTTATATATGAAAGGATTGTTTGCTGTATCATTCAAATTGTTTTGTTTCATTTCAAATGAATTGATCAAACTAAAACTTACTCTTCCCGAACCACCAAGTTGAGGAGGTCCAAAAATTTGCCCATCATAAGGTGTTGCAAATGCTTGATTTCCTATAGAATCTCTAGTGTAACTATATTGAAAACTATTCTCAGGGCTTAAACTTAGATTTGCAGTAGGTGTCAAAACATGTCTGATTTTTGTTTTTTTCTTTCCTTGTAGAAATTCAGCAAATTCATAAAAACCATAAATTTTAGAAGTAAAAGATGCAGAAAATGATGACCATACTGGCATTGAAAACTTGCTGATGGTATCAATAGCTATTGTGTCGGTTTCAGCATCATAAAACTTATTAGTTATGTTTGCATACATCAAAGCATTGGTAATAATTGCAGGTGTAAATGTAATTGCATTTTTAAGAAACGGAAAACTTGCAGAAGTGTTTACGGTATGTTTCATTCCGTTTTTCATATTGTCTCTAAGCAAATCTAATCTATCAAAACTCAAAAGATTATCAGCAATAGTGGTTTCGTTTTTGGCATTTACAATGTAAGTTACACCAATTTTTTCGATGCCTTTTCTAAGTTCGCTTTTTACAACGCCACTGGATGGTAAAAATTTTGCAGGAGAAAATCTATTGATACTGTATGTGATGTCTGGAAGTGTAAAAGATACAAGTCGTGTATTGTTATTCTGACTGTGACGCATATTTAAACTAAAATTACTTGGCAATTTTTTGAAAGTCTTGCTAAATGCTATATTGGAGTTGAATGTATTGTTGAGATAGTTTTCTGTATTCACCACATTATTTCCAAAATCATTGGCATATACAGATCCTGTTCCTGCCTTTACACTTGCTCTAAATGACATAGAAGGAATACTTTTGGGGTCTTGAACGTGATTCCACTCTACTAAAAAATCTGTATTTTCTCGATAACCTTCAAATTCTTTTTCTCCAATTTTTGTTTTTCTAAAGGTCAACCCAACTGTTCCGTTGTGTCTATATCTCTTGGCATAAGAAGTTGTGTTGTTCAATGCCCAACTTCCTTTTGTATAAATATCTCCAGTAAGTGCAGTAGCCAATTGGTCATTTTTAAACTTGTGGTAATAACCACCATTTGCAAGGAAAAAACCTAAAACAGACTCTCCATAAGTAGGAATAATAATTCCATTAGCACCTCTTTCTTTATTGGGAATAAAAGCAAAAGGAAGTCCCAAAGGTGTAGGAATATCCGCTATGAATAAATTAATTGGTCCCGAAATGATTTTATCGTCAGGTACAATGATGGCTTTTCTCAGTTTGAAATAATAATGAGGATGGTCTAAGTCACAAGTAGTATAAAGTGCTGTATCGATATGAATTTCGCCACTTTCTTGCCTTTTTACTTTGTTCCCGTGAATATATCCTTCGCCTTCTTGCATTTTTACTTGGTAAGTAATGCCTCTTTTACTTTCAAAATTAAACTTCAAACTGTCTGCCGTTGTTTTGGTTTTTCCGTCAGAGAGTTCAGGTATTCCAATTTTTTTTCCAGTAGAATCCAAACAATATCTGGCAAAAACATTTTTGGTTTTGAAATCAAATTCTATAAAACAAGCGTTCAATTCATAGTCACCATAATCGATATGCGCATTGGAATATAAATATGCTTTTTCTTTTTTCAAGTTCAAAATCATTGAATCTTCGGCATTATAATTGAGCGGTGCCTCCAATTGACTGATAGAGTCTTGAGAAAAAAACGTAAATGAGGTCATTATTAACAACGCAGCTAGAATAACTCTCGAAGAATAACTCTCGAAAGCATTAGTAAAGGCAGTAAATTTGAGCCTTAAGTATTGTGTTGTGTTAAGCGACTGCAAACAATATATTTTTTATGAAGTCAACAAAAGTAATATATTCTGATAAGAAACGAATAAAATCATTTATTCTTACTTCTCTTATGTTAATCTTTGTGAATATTTTTTACTCACAAACCAAATTAGGTATTAACACTGTTGTGATAGATCCAGGTCACGGTGGAAAGGATCCTGGGGCGGTAGGAACAAAGAAAACCAACGAAAAAGATGTTGTACTTAAAGTGGGACTTTTGTTGGGGGAGATGATTAAAAAAGAATATCCAACCGTAAATGTGATTTACACTCGAGATAAAGATGATTTTGTAGGTTTGGCTGAAAGAGCTTCTATTGCCAATAAAGCTGGAGCAGATTTGTTTATTTCTTTGCATTGTAATGCCGCAGCGAATAAATCGGCTTATGGAGTAGAATCTTGGGTTTTGGGATTGCATAAATCAGAAGCATCATTGGAAGTAGCCAAAAAAGAGAACAATGCCATTTTGATGGAAGATGGTCACGAAAATACTTACGAAGATTTTAACCCCAATGACCCTGATGCATATATTGCATTGGCAATGAGACAAAATGCTTTTTTAGATCAAAGCTTGGTTTTTGCAGATTACATTCAGAAAAACTGTATCGGAGATTTAAAAAGACACGATAGAGGTGTAAAACAAGCGGGTTTCGTAGTTTTGTATAGAGCTACAATGCCATCAGTTCTAGTGGAATTGGGTTTTCTCTCACATCCAGAAGAAGAACTTTATTTAGCAAGTGATAAAGGTCAGAAAGAATTGGCAAAAGAACTTTTTGATGCTTTTAAAGCCTACAAAACACATACTGATAGAGTTGATAAAATTGGAAGTGAAAATGAGATAGTGGATAAAAAACCAATAAAAGAACCTCAAAAAGAAGAACCAAAAGAAAAGGAAACGGTATCAAAAGGTATTGTTTTTAAAGTTCAAATAGCTACTTCATCTTTAAATTTACCTACCAAACCTGAGAACTTCAAAGGAATGAAAGATGTGGAAATGATTCAAGCAGGAAAATGGTACAAATACTTTGTTGGAGATTACCAAAATCATAAAGAAGCATTAAATAGACAGGAAGAAGTCAGGAAAATGGGGTATGACACTGCTTTTATTGTAGCGTACGAAGACGGTGAAAAAGTTGATGTAAAGTATGCACAAGAAAAAATTAACCCCAAAAACAAAAAGTAATTGTATTTTTACAGAATTATTTTGTTAGTTTAGTATTGATAAAATGAAGTAAATACTATAATTTTAGTGTTTCAAAAAGAAAAAAGAATGAAAATTAGAAGAGAGTTTATCGTAGGAATATTTGCTGCTATTGCGATTGCAGCTTTGATATTAGGTTTTTTCTTTATGAAAGGACAAACTTTATTTGGCGATAAAAAAGAATATTATGTGGTTTATCAAAGTGCTGATGGTCTAGCTGTAGGAAATGCAGTTAAGTTAAACGGTGTTCAGGTAGGTAAAGTAACCAATATAATATTAAATCCAAAAGATGTAAATTCTACGGTTGTAAGAATAGAAATCACCAATGAAGATTTAGAAATTCCATTCAGTACAATTGCAGAAATGAAAGGTGATATTTTGGGAACGATTACTATTAATTTAATTTATCCTGAGATTCAAACTTCAAAATATCATAATCTTGGAGATACTTTAAACAGTGCAGTTGCAGAAAATATTCAAGAGACTATAGAGAAGAAATTTGATCCCTTAATGGTGAAAATTAACGAGTTGATAGGGACAGCAGATCAGGCGATTAATACGATTAATTCTATTTTTGCTTCCAACGAGGGGAGTGTAAATTCAGCTTTTGGAAAATTAGATAAATCTATGACCTATCTTCTTGGAATTACCAAAAATGTAGATTCTTTGACTAATACATTAGCACAAAACAGATACAAAATTGTAGAAATGATTGATAATGTAAATGCGATTACCTACAATATTAAAGAAAGCAACGAAGAAATTACGAATGTCATTAAAAACTTTTCAGAACTATCTGATTCGCTAAAAGGTATTGATATTAATGGTATTGTAAATAAAGCAAATAACGCACTTACTGGTGTAAATCTAATTTTGGATGAAATCCAGAATGGAGATGGAACACTCACCAAATTGATGCAAGATAGTTTGCTGTATGACAACTTAAATTTAATGATAGATGAAGCAACAAGTTTAGTAGATAATATTAAAACACACCCTAATAGATATCTTCAATTTGCAGTTTTTGGAGGAAAAGATAAAGGATTGAAACTTCCAAATAAAGATGAAAAAATGTTACGACAGTATATCAACGATTCTATTAAACCAATATATAGATAAATATATTTAATCCAAACATTTTATCGCATTTTTTGTTTATAACTAGATTTCTATTTTAAAAAATCAACAATAGCGTTGAAAATAACAGATTGTTTATTTTCTTTGTAATTCATAATATAATTTAATAAAAATGGGAATAGGAAGTATTGTATTTATCGTCATGTTATTGGGTGCAGGAGGTTTTTTCAGTATGCAAATCATGAGAATTGCTGGAAACATCAAAATGGGAAAATCCATCAATCGTTCGGATAATTTTTCAGAAAGATTGAAAGTAATGACTTTGGTAGCATTGGGACAGAAAAAAATGTTTCAAAGACCTATACCTGCTTTGTTGCATACTTTCATTTATGTTGCTTTTTTGTTTACTCAGATAGAGTTAATAGAAATCATTATTGATGGCGTTACAGGAAATCATAGAGTATTTTGGCAACCTTTAGGAGGGTTATACACTTTTGTAATATCTCTTATTGAAGTGCTTTCTCTTCTCGCTTTAGTAGCCACTTTCGCATTTTTGGCAAGAAGAAACTTATTGAAAGTTCCAAGATTTCAAATGAGTGAAATGACTGGATGGCCAAAACTAGATGGTAACATTATATTATACTTAGAGTTTTTCTTAGTATTATTCATTTTTACAATGAATGGTGCAGATGAAGCTTTATATCAAGCAGGTCATTCTCACGCTGTAGGAGCAACTGGTGAAGGTTCTTTTGGATTTTTGTTAAGTAGTTTGTACGCAGGACCTATATTAGGAGGATTTGATGTAGCTACTTTAGAAATACTTGAAAGAGTAGGGTGGTGGGGACATATTGCTGTAGTTTTTGCTTTTATGTGTTATTTGCCTTTCTCAAAACATTTTCATATTTTCTTAGCATTTCCCAATACTTTTTTCTCAAATCTTAACAAAAAAGGGAAGTTAACGAATTTAGATTCAGTGAAAAAAGAAGTAGAAAATATGTTTGATCCAAATTTCGACCCTTACGCAGCGCCACCTGAAGGAGCAGAAGCAGTTGAGGTTTCAAGATTCGGAGCTAAAGATGTCGAAGACCTAACATGGAAACAACTTATGGACAGTTACACTTGTACAGAATGTGGAAGATGTACTTCGGCTTGTCCAGCTAATCAAACAGGTAAAAAATTATCTCCTCGTAAAATCATGATGGATACTAGAGATAGACTAGAGGAATTATCAGCATATAAAAAGAAAAACGGAAAAGATAAACACGATGGCAAATCTCTAGTTTATGATTTTATACTAGAAGAAGAAGTTTGGGCTTGTACGAGTTGTAATGCTTGTGTGCAAGAATGTCCAGTCAATATTGATCCATTAAGTATCATTATTGACATTAGAAGATATTTAGTTATGGAAGAATCGAAAGTCCCATCTGAGTTGGCTGGAATGCTTACGAATATTGAAAATAATGGAGCGCCATGGCAATTTTCTCCTAATGATAGGTTGAATTGGGCGAATGAGAATTAGGTTTGCACTTCGACTTCGCTCAGTGTGTTTGAGGTTTGAAGCCTGCCTGCCGCTGGCAGGGTTGAAAGTTGAAAGTTGAAAGTTGAAAGTTGAAAGTTTGGAGTTTGTTGTTGGGAGTTCTCAACCTTCTTCAAGACTTCGTTGATAAAAGGGATATTGACTTGTCATATCGACTGGAGTACAGAGCGATAGCGATAGTAAGAAATGGAGATATCTGTTTTGTTGAAGGTTGAAATATTTAAAATGAAGAAAATATATTTAAATAACTATTTGTGTGCTTTGCGAATTAACTTTGTGCACTTTGCGGTTATTGGTAAATTAATGTACTAATTACATATTATTGAAATAGATAAAAAAAACTAAGCGCTAAGCGCCAACAACTAAAAACTAATTTAAAAAATGCAAGATTTATTAAAAGTCCCAACAGTAGCAGAAATGGTTGCAAATGGAGAATCTCCCGAAATTTTATTTTGGGTTGGTTGTGCTGGAAGCTTTGACGATAGAGCCAAAAAAATTACCAAAGCTATTGTAAAAATACTGAATCAATGTAATGTGAAATTTGCTGTACTTGGAACAGAAGAGTCTTGTACTGGAGATCCAGCAAAAAGAGCAGGAAACGAATTCGCATTTATGATGTCTGCTATGCAAAATATACAAGTTTTGAATGGTTATGAAATCAAAAAAATTGTAACAGCTTGCCCTCACTGCTTTAACACTATCAAAAACGAATATCCAGAACTTGGCGGAACTTATGAAGTAATTCATCACACACAATTAATTAATGGATTATTGAAAGATGGAAGATTAAAAGTTGCAGGTGGTGAAACCTTCAAAGGTAAAAAAATAACTTTCCATGACCCATGTTATCTTGGAAGAGCTAATGATGTATATGAAGCGCCAAGAGATGTTTTACAAAAGTTAGATAGCGAATTGGTGGAAATGAAGCGTTGTAAGTCTAATGGTTTGTGTTGTGGAGCAGGAGGGGCTCAAATGTTTAAAGAAGCAGAAAAAGGAAATAAAGAAGTAAATGTAGAAAGAACGGAAGATGTTTTAGAGTCAAAAGCAGATATTGTTGCTACTGGATGTCCTTTCTGTAACACAATGATGACAGATGGTGTAAAACATTTTAATAAAGAAGAAAATATTAAAGTATTGGATGTAGCTGAGTTGATAGCCAATGCAGCTGATCTATAAAAAAAATAAAAATTAAACACTTAATTATTATGAAAACAACAATTTTACCCTTATTTGCATCAATTGCTTTGTTTGTGTCTTCATGTGAAGTGACTGTTGGTGGAGACAAATCAAAAGATAAAGACGGAAAAAACGAAGTTAAAAATGGTTTTTCTTACGGAAAAAAAGATATTAAAATCAATAAAACATTTGATGTAAAAAACAATATAGTTTATGCTGGTGAAACATTAACTTTTGAATTTACAGATGTTCAAAATGCTACATTAAAAGACAACTATCAGCATGTAGGAATTGAGATAACAATCAAAAATGAAAAAGGCGAAATTGTAGATCACTCAGATGATTTATTGGGGAATATTGAACAACAAGACCCTAAATTAGATGTGTTTAACGCTTATTTTACTGTGCCATCTGATGTCAAAGAAGGTGAGAAAATCACAGTAGATTTAAGACTTTTTGACAAATATGGTGAAATTTCTTATGATTTTTCTGATGAATATACGATTACAAAAGAAATATTTAAAGGAACTGAAAATGTTGATATTAATACAAATATAGAAGATGTTGAACTTTCAGTTCAATTAAAATTAGATAGAAAGCAATTCGAAAAAGCTCCTGTTCAAGTTAAAAATGGTGACGAATTGCTTATTAATGTAAATGGTGTTAAAGATTTTAATACTGAAGAGGGAGTTGTTTATATTGACTATATTTTAGAAGTTGATGATGCAGATGGAAATATAGTGTTTTCTCAAGAGATATTATCAAAGGACCAGTAGATAATTACAAAACATATCCTATCTATTTTACAAAGGATTTTATGAATACGAGGATGGAAATTATGTTTTTAAGATTTTCCTTAAAGACCATAAAAGTGATAAAAAGTGGATGTAAGTTTCCCTATTAAATTTTAAGAAAAATGAGTTTTAAAGCATCAGATAAAGTCTGGATATACACAGCAAGACAAGAATTTTCTAATCAAGATGTAGATATCATTCAAAAAGTTGCTACTGATTTTCTAAATAAATGGGAAAGCCATGGAGAAAAGGTAATAGGAACGGTGAGAATTTATCACAATAGATTTATTGTGATTATAGCAGACGATTGTGGTGGTAATATGTGTGGGAGAGCTCAAGATGCTCAAGTAAATTTAATTAAAACATTAGAACAAGAACTTCAAACAACACTATTGGATAGAATGCTTATCGCTTACAGAAACGAAAATGATGCTGCTGTTAGCGTAAAACCAATGATTGATTTTAAGAATGATTTAAAAAATGGATTAATTACTTCCAATACCATTGTTTTTGATAATACCATAACTCAATTCAAAGATTTCGATACTTCATGGGAAAAACCAATTAAAGAAAGTTGGCACGCACAGTTGTTGTAATTAGAACATAAAAAATCTAAAATAAAATATTGTTTACTAATTATTAATTAAGGTTTCCAATAATGTTTAAAGAATTGTAACTTTTGTTACGTCTATTTCCTTCTAAAAATTATATTTTTGCAATGAAAATAAAATTAAAAGATATGTCATCAGAAATAGAAAAAGTAAAGTGTTTGATAATAGGTTCGGGACCAGCGGGATATACTGCTGCTATTTATGCTGCTAGAGCAAGTATGAGCCCAGTTTTGTATCAAGGGATGCAGCCTGGAGGTCAATTGACAACAACCAATGAGGTCGAGAATTTCCCTGGTTATCCAGAAGGTGTAACAGGTCCTGAAATGATGGTCCAGTTACAGCAGCAAGCCGAACGATTTGAAACAGATGTTAGAAATGGTTGGGTTACAAAAGTAGATTTTAGTGGTGATATTCATAAAGTTTGGGTAGATGAAACAAAAGAAATTCATGCAGAAACTGTTATAATCTCAACAGGAGCATCAGCAAAATATTTAGGATTAGAGTCTGAGCAACATTATTTGAAAATTGGAGGTGGAGTTTCTGCTTGTGCAGTATGTGATGGTTTTTTCTACAAAGGACAAGAAACAGTAATAGTTGGGGCAGGAGATTCTGCTTGTGAAGAAGCGCATTATTTGGCTAAATTGTGTACAAAAGTTACGATGTTGGTGAGAAGTGATAATTTTAGAGCATCCAAAATAATGGAAGAAAGAGTTCAAAACACACCGAATATCGAAATTTTGTACAACACAGAAACTGTTGAAGTTTTGGGTGACGGACAAGGTGTAACGGGTGTAAAAGTAAAAAATAACAAAACAGGAGAAGAAAAAGACATTCCTGCCACAGGATTTTTCGTAGCAATTGGTCATAAACCCAATACAGATGTTTTCAAACCCTATATAAATTTGGATGAAACAGGATACATCAAATACGAGCAACCTGGAACTTCTCTGACAAATGTGCCTGGCGTTTTTGTAAGTGGTGATGCGGCTGACAAAAGATACAGACAAGCAATTACTGCTGCTGGGACAGGATGTATGGCGGCATTAGATGCTGAAAAGTATTTAGCGGCTAGAGGTCATTAATTTTTAAAGTATTTTTATATTACAAAAAGCCTTTAACTGAAAAGTTAAAGGCTTTTTTTGGATTCTATATATTCTAAAACGGCTTTCTTGGAAGTCAACCAATTGCGACCTTCTTTAAAAGCACTGATTTTTCCATTTCTCGCCAAAAGACTCACGTATTCTTGTCCATAAGGAATTTCGGGGTCTTGAACAATATTTTGAATACTTTGAAAATCATCGTAGGTATTGTTGAGATGCCCCAAATAAATATCAAGACTTCTTTCAAGAGATTGTATGACCAATAAAATAACTTTACTGTAATTACCTTTGTTGGCTTGATTCAATGCATCGTAATACTTTTTTCGGTCTGTTCTAAGGATGATGGCAGGAGGAAAACCTTCGCTCATCAATAATAAATTGAAAATAAGTCTTACAGTGCGACCATTTCCATCAAAAAATGGATGTATCCAAACAAACCTGTGATGAAATATAGCAGATTTGATAATAACATCAAGATTTGAAGTATTACACCAATTGACTAAATCATCCAAGTATTCTGGAACTAACCTTGCGTTTGGAGGAGTAAAATTTGCGCCCGTAATTCTAACTCCAGAACTTCTGATACGACCAGCGTAATCTTTTTCAATCCTATCTAATACAAACTTATGTACATCACAAATATCTCCGCTGCTCAATTTGTAATTGGGTTTTGCTAATTTTTCAATGTGATCAATAGCATCTTGATGGTTTACTACTTCAAAATGCTCTCGAAGCGTTTTGCCTTTTACGGTAATGCCTGTTTCAAGTATGATTTGAGTTTCATTTAGCGAAAGCGTATTGCCTTCAATACTATTGGAATTGTATGTCCATTCTATAGTAAGGCTTTCTTTTATTTTTTGAATGACAATAGCGGGTAAAGGACGCAGTGCATTTAACTGGTCTTTTTTTTCATTAATTCTAATGATTGAACTTTCTAAATCGGGGTCGTATGTAATATTTTTCCATTCCACACCACAAATTTACAAAATTATCGGATAATACAAAATTTAATCACATCCGATGTTTATATTTTTTTTAAACTGTCTTTTTTAATCCACCCAACTTTATCTTCAGAAAAAGATATTTTGAGCCAATTGCTATTGGATTCTAGAATTTTCACTTTGCTACCTTCGTGAAGTATGAATGCAGTACTTGAAATATCCGAAGGTTCATTTTTTATTTCAATGGTTGGTTCAAAAATGATAGCGTGGCTATTGTCATTTAATTGACTTCCTTGAATATACGCAAAAACCACAAACAGGATAGAAATTACCCAAATGATAGTGCCTAAATACAAAAATGCTTTTCTAAACTTGAAGTGTTTCAATAATAAATAACTAATGAAAAATAGACCTCCTAATATACTAAATATCATAGAAATTTCAGCCCAAAAATCAGCAGTTTGTCCAATAATATTACTTATCCACGTAGAAAAAGAAGAAGTATTTTTTAATTTGTTTTTATCAATCACTTTTTCTTGAGCCAATTTCAAATTGTGATTTAAATCATTGTGTGAAGGATTTATTTTCAATCCCTTTTCAAAGTAGTAAACCGAATTGGGAATGTCGTTGAGTTTGTAGGCAGCATTTCCTAAATTGAGATACAATTCTACGCTATATAAATTTTGGTTTTCAATTTTTTGATAAGTTTCAAAAGCAGTTTGAAAATCTTCTTTTTCGTAGGCTTCATTGGCTTGTTTAAACAACTCTTCTGGAGCTTCTTGTCCCAATATTGGAGTCGCCCAAAAGCAAGCAACGAAACAGAAAAAATAGATGTAAAATTTATTTTGCATTTTTTTCAATGTTTTGAATGATTAATACTGCTTGATTCATTGTGTTTTCGGCTCCAGCGTGTGTGATAGGAGCAAACCTTGCCATTTCACTTTCTTCAATAATTTTGATAAAGGAATTAATGGTTTCTAAATCTATGTTGTGATTTACCAATGTAGCGCTTATAGATTCTTTTGTCAAGGATGAAGTGGGAACAGAAAATTTGTTGGACAAGTACTGCAACAATCCTTTATACAACGATTCGTAAAATAATAAATCATCTTTTGAATCTAAATGTTTCTTGGCCTCGTTGAGTATTTTTAATGCTTTTTTAGAAGCACCTTTTTGAGTCATTTCATTTTCATCTTTTTGAGGTTTAAACATTAAAAATAAAAAAACTAAGACAAAAATAGACGGAGGCGCTATAATTCCAATCCAAAAGGTTTTTGATTTAAAAAAATAAGTATCTTTTGGGTAAAAAGTAGTTTCACTACTGATATGTCTAATTTCATTATTCAAAATTTCTACATCACCTTTTTGGGTTATATTTGAATTAGTAGTCAAAGGTTGTGTATTCGCTCCTTTCTCAACAGTGATGGTCTGACTAGGGTAGGTGAGTGTCTTGTATTTTTTGGAAGAAAGATCAAAATAGGTATATTCAAATTCAGGGATTTCAAATGTTCCGTGATGTCTTGGTATGACTAAATAATCAAATGATTTAGAACCGCTGGTTCCTGAAGTAGTTACATTATAACTTTCTTTTACTTCAGGTTCAAATTCTTCAAAATCAAAAGGTAATTTCAACTTTGGAGCAGTCATTTGTTTGATGTTTCCATCGCCATTTATTTTTATTTTAATATCTAAAGCTTCACCGCTTTTGAGTTCTGTAGTGGAATAACTCATTTCTAATTTGTAATTTTTCCCTACTTGATCGTTGAAACTTTCTGGAGCACCTTCAGGTAAAGGTTTTACTTTGATCGTTGGATTGTTACTTTTGATAGTTTCATTTGTTCCTTGACTAAAAAATCCTCCGCCAACAACTAAATCAATTGTGATAGCAGGAATTTCAATTTCTCCAGTTTTTTGTGCGTAAATGATTTCCTTTTTGAGCGGAACTACAAGATAGCCTTTTCCATTAATGGTTTCTTGAGTTTGCGGCCATCCTTTGCTTCCTTGTTTTATTTCTTCTTTCCAAAGTCCATTTGCCATTGGAAAATCATAATCCACAATCGAAATATTGGAATAATGACTGTATAATTTGTAGGTAACTAAAGCGTGCTCACCTTTATAAATTTCAGATTTTGAAATGTCTATTCTTAAAAATATATTAGAGTTTTGAGGTACAATTTTAGCTTTTGGATCACCTTCTCCCACATTTATAGTATAAGATGAAGATTTATAAACATTTCCGTTCATTTCAAATGTCAATGGGTCGATAGTTACTTTACCTTTTTGAGTAGGCTGAAGAATAAATGAATATTTAGACAATTGCATATCACCACCAAATCCACCAAACGAAAAACTATTTCCTTCGCTACCTTCTTTTACAATATTGAGTGATTTCATAGCAGGTTTTCCAATTTTGATTCCATTGTGAGAAATCGAAGCCATTCCGCCTTTCATTTTGAGTTTAAGAGTATAGGAAAGTTTAATTTGCTCACCTACTCCCGGATATTGATTGCTACATTGGATATCTACATAAATATCTTCCTGTGCACTCACACTAAATGAACAAATTACCATCAAGCAACTCACCCAAAAAGAAATATATTTTATGTTTTTTAAAATCATTTTTTTCTATTTAATAATTTAACAATGTACCAATTTACTAATGTACCAATTATTTTAACTCCAAACTCCAAACAACAAACAACAAACTCCAAACTCCAAACAACAAACCCCGAACCCCGAACTCCAAACCCCAAACTCCAAACTCCGAACCCCAAACTTAGAACCTCAAAATCACCAATCTTTATCCGAATTCCCTTTCCCTTTTTTATCACTATTTTTTTGATACACTTTTTGTAAAGTTTTATTTTCATCATTATTAATAGCATCTAAATCTTTAATGGCTTGAGCTTTGGAAATCTGTCCTTCTTGCTCTTTTTCATCTTTAGGATCTTGATTTCCATTTTTAGAATCGTTTTCTTTTTCCTCTTTATTATCTCCTTCAGATTCATTATTTTTTTGATTATCATTTTTATCTCCTTCTTTATCGCTTTCATTTTCTCCTTTATCACCTTCTTTATCATCATTTTTTTCAGAATCATTTTCACCATCGCTATTATCGTTTTCGTCTTTTTCATCCTGTTTATCTTGATTTTCATCTTGATTCTCCTCCTTATTTTCGTCTTGATTCTTATTTTGGTCCTGATTTTGTTGATTTTGTTTTAGTTTTTTCAAAGCATAAGTAAGATTGTATTTAGTTTCTTGGTCATTAGGATTGTATTTCAATGATTGTTTATATGAATTTATTGCTTCTTTGTAGTACGCTTGTGCATCTTTTGCTTTTTCTGGATTTTGTTCAGTTTTTTTAGCTATTTGCATATTGGCATTACCTATGTTAAAATGCGCTTTTGCAATTTCATTTGGATTTTGAGTTGCTTTTGCATAATCGTTGTAAAAAACTTTAGCATTGTCAAAATTCCCTTGAAAATAAGCTGCATTTCCAGCATTGTATAATGCTCTCGTGTAACTTGGATTGTTTTCATAAGCTTTTTCAAATCTTTCTTGAGCAGCAGTATAATCTCCATCTCGATACAAATCAACTCCTTCGTTCAGTCTGATTTTTTCCTCAGTTTGACTCCAAAGCGAGAACGAGACGAATACAAACAAAATTAGATATACGTATTTCAAAATCATTTTTGATAGGATTTAAGGTTTATAAATCTATTGTTGTTTTTTTCTGTAATTAAAGTATCTAATAAAATAAGTAATAATCCAATGATTAAAAATACTTGAAAATGATCATCATAAGTTAGAAATCTTTCGTTGCTCAATTCTGATTTTTCTATTTCATTGATAGCGCTTACTAATCCATCAAGTCCAATATTATAACCTTGTGCTCTTGTATAAGAGCCTCCTCCTGCATTGGAAATATCAATTAGAATATTTTCATTAAGTTTAGTAAGTACTGTATTACCTTCTTTATCGTTTTTGAATCCGGATTTGGCTCCTTTGTTATTAAATACTGGAATTGGAGTACCGCTCGTTGTTCCCATTCCAATTGAGTGAATAATCACACCTTCTTCATTTGCTTTTTTGGCAGCTGTAATTCCTGCTTCTTCGTGATCTTCTCCGTCAGAAAAAATAATGATTGCTTTATTGGTAGGTCTTTCAAAATTAAAAGAACTCATACATTCTTCTATAGCATTTCCAATGTCAGTTCCTTGAGCAGTAATCATATCTGTATTGATATTATTGAGGAACATTTTGGCAACATTATAATCAGGGGTGATGGGCAATTGTTTGAAAGCATCTCCTGCAAAAACGACAATTCCAATATGGTCACCGTGCAATTGGTCTATCAGTTGGGCTATATTCTTTTTGGCAACATACAATCTACTTTTTCCAGAAACTAAATCTTCCGCCAACATACTATTACTTACGTCCAAAGCAATCATAATGTCTATACCTTTTGAGGTAACTTCTCTTTCTTTGTTGCCGTATTGTGGATTGGCAGCAGCAATGATTAAAGAGCCAATTCCCAATCTTAATAATAAGTATTTTGAAAGTGCTTTGAAATTACTGTAACCAGAAGTGAGGTTAGGAAGTAATTCAAAGTCTGCATATTTTTTTATGGTTTTATTTCTCCAAATATTGATAAATAAATAACTCACGATGAGTAACGGAACATACAATAAAATTCCATAAAGCACCCACTGGTGTTCGAATCTAAAAGTAGGTTCGTTTTCACTGATGTATTGCCAAAACAAAAATGCGATTCCCCAAAACAGAATTTCTCCAATTCCTAATATAAGCAGGAATTTTGAAATGCTAAATTGATATTTTTGATAGTTATTACTCACGATAATGATTTAAATATTGTTTTCATAATAATCTCTAATCCAATAAGAAATAAAGCAAATACAATCAGAGGCATACTGCGTTCTGGCAAATCTACTTCGTATTCTATTGACTTAAATTTGGCTTTCTCTAATTGGTCAATTTCTTGGTAAATTTCTTTTAATTTTTCGTTATCTGTTGCTCTAAAATACTTTCCTCCAGTATCTTTTGATATTTTTTGAAGTGTAGTTTCGTCAATTTCTACATCTACATAATCGTAAATGTACTTTCCATTCAAAGGATTTATAGCTACTGGGGTTTTTGCTTTTCCATTGGTTCCAATACCTATTGTGTACACTCTGATTCCGAATTCTTTAGCAATTTCAGCAGCTGCTAATGGATGAATTTTTCCGTGCGTATTCACACCGTCTGTCATTAAAATAATGATTTTACTCTTGGCTTCACTTTCTCTCAAACGATTTACAGCGGTTGCCAATCCCATTCCAATTGCAGTTCCTTCTTGAACAATACCTCTTTTTATTTCTGAAATGAGTTCTGTTACAATTTTTTGATCACTAGTAAGGGGACATTGCGTATATGCTTCTCCTTCAAAAACTACCAAACCTATTCTATCATTATGTCTTTGAGCGACAAAATCCATCGCTAAAACTTTCGAAGCTTCTAATCTATCTGGCGTAAAATCTTGAGCCAACATACTTCCAGAAACATCCAATGCCATAACAATATCAATCCCTTCTTTATATTGTTCTACAATGGTAGGATTGTCTTTCGAAATTTGAGGTCTTGCAAGTGCAATAATGATAGAAGAGAGCGCTAATAATCTTAGAATATTTTGAGTCGGTTTGATGTAATTTTTCGAATCAAGTTTAACATTTCCAGCACTTTTGTAGGTGGATTTGAAACTCAAACTCCAATATTCTTTTTTCCAAAAGAATAGCACTGCTAAAATCGGAATCAAAAGTAAAAGCCAAAGCACCCATGCATCTGCAAATTGATATGAATCTAGCCAACTCATTTCGATTGTTTTTTGATTTCTTTAGTAATTAAACCTTTAGCAATAGACATTGCAATTGTATTTTCTTCGGGAGAAGGAAGAGATTTTGCAAATTTGATCATATTCGACAACCCAAATAAGTTTTTCAATTGGTTATAATCATTTTTGTTGATGTTCACCAAATTTAAACTTTGCATAATTTCATCACTCGTTTTTTCTAATGTTGGAATTTCGTATTTGTATTCCAAAAACCTTCTAATTACATCTGTAACTTCTGAGTAATATTCTTTATGTTTTCCTTCTTGCCAGAGTTTTTCTTGTTCAATTTGTTGTAATCTTTGAAGTAACAAATCTGGAAGCGGAATATTGGGTTCAACAATAATTTCTTCTTGAGGTTTTTTATTAATGTAATATACAAGAACTATAATCCCTACAATGATTACCAAAGGAATAAGCAACCACATCCAATAGGTTTTTAACCAAAGCCAAACTTTCTCCCAAAATGTAAAAGAATCTTCTTGAATACTTTTGATATCAACAAATTCTTTGTCTTCTTGTATCTCTGGCGTATTTACAGTGATGGTTGCAATGTTGGATAAGATCGTATCTTTAACATCATCTTTTCCATATATAAATTCAAATGGACCCAAAGCAATATTACCTCCAGCATAAATACCAATAATCATATCTTGTTGCCAAACCATAAGTGGATTTCCTTGGTTATCAGAAGTAGCATTTGTTTTTATAGGTAACACTTCAATTATATCTATAGTGTCATTAATTGATTGGTTGGATTCTAAAATAGGAAAAGAAAGTTCGGAAGGAACAAAATGAGCAGGGTAGGTGATTCGCATACTCACTTTCAAGTAGTCACCAATTTCAATTTTATTATTTTCAGCCACCAAACTAAAAGTAATGTTTTGTTGTCCAAGGATTTGTGAACAAACAAAAAATAAGAATATCGATATGTATTTTAAAAACCTCATTATCTTCTTTTAAACAAATTCATCAATGGTAAAATATAAGGCTTGTTAGTTTCGATTTTTACAAAATCAACTCCTGATTTTCTAAAACTTTGAGTCAGTTCTTTATTTCTTTTGATAGCATTTGCTTTCCTTTGAGTTCTCACTTTTTTGCTAGAAGTATTTACCCATTTCTTCACATTGGTTTCAGCATCTTCAAATTGAATTATTCCCAAATTAGGCAACTCACTTTCCATCGGGTCTTCGATTTGAAGCGCCACTAAATCGTGTCTTTTGTTCACAATTTTAAAAACATCTTCAAGATTTCCCTCCGACATAAAATCGGAAATCACAAAAGCAATGGTTCTCTTTTTTATAGCATTATTAAAATGTCTCAATATACTTTCTAAATCAGTCTTTTCACTTTTTGGTTTGAATTCTATAAGTTCTCTAATAATTCTCAAAATGTGTTTTCTTCCTTTTTTTGGTGCAATAAATAACTCTACTTGATCTGAGAAAAGTAAAACTCCAATCTTATCATTATTTTGAGCTGCAGAAAAAGCCAATACTGCACATAATTCTGCAATTACTTCTTTTTTAAGTTGACTTTTAGTTCCAAAATTAGAAGAACCGGAAATATCAACAATCAACATCATAGTCAATTCACGTTCCTCTTGAAAAACCTTTACATATGGTTCGTTGAAACGCGCTGTTACATTCCAGTCAATCGTTCGAATTTCATCTCCAGGCATATACGCTCTCACTTCCGCAAACGCCATACCTCGACCTTTAAAAGCAGAATGATATTCCCCAGAGAAAACTTGTGTGGAAAGTCCTCTAGTTTTAATTTCAATTTTTCTAACTTTTTTTATGAGTTCTTTGGTATCCAATTTTTTTAGTCTTTAGCGCTTAGTCTTTAGCGCTTAGTTTTTAGCAGTTAGTGGTTAGATGTTAGCAGTAAGTTGATGGCGAATAGTCCAAAAGTCGTATAATCGTAATCGTAACATCGTACAATCTATAAAAATATCAAGGTACCTCAATCTTATTCAAAATAGTGTTAATAATAGTTTCTGTTGTTACATTTTCAGCCTCCGCTTCGTAGGTCAATCCGATTCTATGGCGCAACACATCGTGACAAACCGCTCTCACGTCTTCAGGAATGATATATCCTCTTCTTTTGATAAAAGCATAAGCTTTTGCGCAAGTTGCAAGTGCGATACTTGCTCTTGGAGAACCTCCAAATTCTATTAAGGGTTCTAAGTTGTCTAATTTGTAATTTTTAGGATAACGCGTTGCAAATACAATATCTACAATATATTGTTCAATTTTCTCGTCCATATATACTTGCTTCACGATTTCTCTCGCCTTCAAAATAGTTTCTGGCGAAACGACTTTATTTGGAGTAGGGAATCCTGCGGAAGAAACATTATGTCTGATGATTAATTTTTCTTCTTCGTGTTTTGGGTAATCCAAAACCACTTTCAGCATAAAACGATCCACTTGAGCTTCAGGAAGTGGATAAGTTCCTTCTTGCTCTACTGGGTTTTGAGTAGCCAACACTAAAAATGGTTCAGGCAATTTAAAAGTAGTATCACCAATAGTTACTTGTCTTTCTTGCATGGCTTCCAAAAGAGCAGATTGAACTTTAGCTGGTGCTCGATTTATTTCATCTGCCAAAACAAAGTTGGCGAAAATAGGACCTTTTTTAGAAACAAATTCTTCTTTAGTATGATTATAAATCATTGTTCCCAACAAATCAGCAGGAAGTAAATCTGGTGTAAACTGAATTCTGCTAAAAGTGCCGTCAATAGTTTTTGAAAGTGTATTAATTGCAAGAGTTTTTGCCAAACCAGGTACACCTTCTAATAGAATATGTCCGTTGGATAATAAAGCAATCAGTAATCTTTCAACCATTTGTGGTTGTCCGATGATGACTTTGTTCATTTCCATTTTTATAAGGTCAAGAAAAGCACTTTCAGTTTGAATTAACTCATTTAATGCTCTTATATCTGTCCCTACATTAGAACTACCTATATTTGAAGATTCAATATTTTCATCTGAATAAGTAGGTGTGTTTGAGTCTAAATTTTCCATATATTAATTAGTTGATAAAATAAATATTTTTTCAATTGCCACAAATTTCGGTACTATATATTTATATATGCTCACTATGCGTGTTAAAGAATGTTAAAGCATTTTAACAAATGAATTATATCGTCAAAGAATAAATAATTTGATTGAATGTTAATTTGTTAATTCATGTTGGTAATGTTAATAAGTTATTCACATTTTGTGGTGAATTGTAAAATATTGATGATAAATGGTTTGCTAGTTTGTTTAATAATTATGAATTTTGTCGCCTATTCAAACTTAATCACACATGAAAGCATTATTATTATCGATAATTTCTTTACTTATAGTTAGTTTTACTTTTGGTCAAAATATCCCTCAGCGCATCAATTATCAAGCTGTAGCACACGATGCTAATGGAAATATTTTGTCCAATCAATCATTAAATGTTACAGTTTCAATTTTGTCAGGAAGTACTGCAGGGACATTAGAATATCAAGAATCACATACGGCTAATACCAACCAATTTGGATTATTCTATTTCAAAATAGGTGATGGTTCTGTTTTGAGTGGTTCTATGAATGGAATAAACTGGAGCAGTAATTCTCATTTTGTGAATATTAATATTGATGGAAATGACTTAGGTACAGTTCAATTAGTAAGTGTCCCTTATGCGCTTGCTTCTGCAACTGCTTCTGGAATAAATGGAACACCAATAAGTAGTGCCAACCCAGTCGATGGTGATGTTTTAGTTTTTAACAGTGTATCTGGTCAATGGGAAGCACAAGCACCAACTGCTGGAGGAGGAAGCAATGCAGTTGTAACTAGCACTCCTGAACCAGCAGGAGCCAATTGTTCTAATGGAGGATTCTTTATGGAGTACGGTACTGATGATAATAATAATGGTGTTTTAGATGCTGCTGAAGTAGATGGAAGTTATTATGTTTGTAATGGATTGGACGGTGTAGATGGCCTAGATGGGTTGTCAATTAATTGGTTAGGAACTTTAGTAACTGCACCCGGAGCACCAAATTTAAATGATGGATATTACGATTCAAATCTTGGCCAATCATTTATTTGGGATGGCACAACTTGGCAAATTATTGCGCAAGATGGAGGTGGATTAGCACCTGGAACAACTGTTGGAGAGGTTTTAACTTGGAATGGTACTGCTTGGACAGCAGTAACCTTAAACGTTGACGATGCCGATTCGGACCCATTTAATGAAATTCAAAACCTAAGTTTCAATACTTCAGGAGATAGTTTATTAATCACCAATGGAGTAGGCGTACAATTCAGTGCAGCAATACCATCGATTGGAGAAGTATTAA
>JAGYKU010000033.1 GCA_018401455.1 Flavobacteriales bacterium | reverse complement strand
ATCTTGCCGAATATTGAACAACAAATTCAAGTGAATCAGTCTGCAATTGTTCAAAATGAAGTGCTAAATAACCCCAAAGGATTGAATGAAGCGAACCTTCAGTTAGGGAAATTGAATTTGCAAAAAAAGAATAATAAAGAAGCGATTACTTACCTTAAAAACTCTATAAATCTTTCTGAAGAGTTAGGAGAGTTAACGGTAAAAGAAGAAGCATTACAGGCAATAACAGAAGCCTACAAAGATATGGGAAATTATAAAGAAGCTCTTTTGGCATATGAAAAATTAGTATTGCTTCAAGACTCCATACAACAAGAAAAAAATAAGCAGATGCTAACTGCTCAAAATCTGTCTTTGGAATTAGAGCAAAAAGACAATCAAATTAATTTGATGCTTGAAAATGAAAAGTTAAAAGAAGATAAATATAATTTAGAAATTTCGCGTCAAGCTGAGGAAAATAAACAAAAAAACAATGTGATTCTAGCACTAATGATTGGGATTTTAGTGTTGTTTATGGCAGCATTTATCGTTGTGCGAAGCAACAAAGAAAGAGCAAGAGCCAATATGTTACTTGAACTCAAGTCGCTTCGAACTCAAATGAATCCACATTTTATTTTCAATAGTTTGAATTCTGTAAATAGCTTTATTTCGAACAATGACGAAAGAAGTGCCAATAAATATTTGTCGAGATTCAGTCAGTTGATGCGTTTGGTTTTGGAAAATTCTAAATCTGATTTTGTTTCTTTAGAAAGTGAAGTGAAAATTCTAAAATTATATATGGAACTCGAACATTTGCGTTTTAGTGATAAATTTGATTACGAACTTGATGTGGACGAAAGTATCAATCTAGAAGATGTAGATATTCCTCCAATGCTAGTGCAACCTTACATCGAAAATGCGATTTGGCATGGCTTGAGATACTTAGATAAAAAAGGTTTTTTGAAAGTGAAAATTGTAAGGGAAAAATTCAACCTAGTATGGACCATTACAGATAATGGTATTGGAAGAGATGCAAGTGAAGCCATCAAAACACAAAATCAAAAAATGGGATCATCTACAGGAATGAAAAACATTCAACAAAGAATTGAGATTCTAAATTTAATGCACGGTTTAGAATTATCGTCAGAAATTAATGATCTAGAAAAAGGGACTCAAGTTACGATTAAAATTCCTGTTTGACGAAAGTTCAATAACCAGATTTCGCTAATTTCCCTCTAAAATACTCATAAGTTTCCAATTGACTTTGAATTGGAGTTCCTTCCGCTTTTCTATATTTATTTGACAATCCAGCATCAATAGAGCGTGCTTTTACATTGGCTTGCATTTGAATTGACAACATTTTTTTGAGTTGTTTTTTCAATTGAGCATTGTAAATCGGAGTGGTAACTTCTACTCTCAAATCTAAGTTCCTTACCATCCAATCTGCAGAAGAGATAAACATTTTTTCTTCACCTCCAGCGTAAAAATAAAGTATTCTGGAATGTTCCAAGAATCTATCTACAATACTAATTGCTTCAATATTTTCACTCCATCCCTTTACACCGGGAACTAATGAACAAATACCTCTAATAATCAATACTATTTTTACGCCTGCCTGGCTGGCTTCATAAAGTTTTTTGATGAGTTCTTCGTCTACTAAATTATTAAGTTTTAAAACAATTTCAGCTTTTTTACCCTTACTTACATTACTTATTTCATCATTAATGAGTTGTAAAAATTTTCTTCTGGAACCATTAGGAGAAAGAATTAAATGCGAATAACGTTTTACTTTGTAGTTGCTTTCAAAAAAGTCAAAAACTTTTTTTACTTCCATAGTAATTCTTGGGTCGCAAGTGAGAAGGGTAGTGTCTCCATATATTTTTGCAGTGCCTTCGTGAAAATTTCCTGTACCTATATGAGCAAAATATTTAACGTCATTCTTTACTTCTTTCTCAATTAGCATTAATTTGGAGTGCACTTTCAACCCTTTTACTCCAAAAATTAGTTCAGCACCAGCATCTTTTAGCACATTGGACCAGAAAATATTGTTTTGCTCATCAAATCTTGCCCTTAACTCGACTATTACTTGAACTTTTTTCCCGTTTTGAAGGGCACTTACTAATGCATTAATGATTTTAGATTTTTTCGCTACACGATATAAATTAATACATATTTTAGTCACTTTTGGATCAATAGCCGCTTCTCTCAAAAGATCTATGATGTAATCAAATTTTTGATATGGATAATTAAGCATAATGTCCTGACCTTCTATTTGTTCCATCAATCTTTGTTTTGGATTGATAAAAGGATGACTCAAAGGAGGAAGCGGTGTGTACATTAATTTTCCGCCTTCCACTTTTGGGAAACTCATAAAGTCCTTAAAATTGTGATATCTTCCTCCGGGGATAATGTTTTCTTCCTTGCTGATTTTAAGTTGTTTCAATAAGAAATACTTCAAATCATCGGGCATATTTTTGTCGTAAACAAATCGAACAGGGTCGCCTACTTTTCTGTTTTCAATACTTCTAGCAATTTGCTCTAGAAGGCTTGAAGAAATATCGTCATCAATATCTAATTCAGCATCTCGAGTGAATTTGATGGTGTAGGCTTCCATAAACTCATATTCAAAAATCGAGTATATTTCTCTAATTTTGGCTCTAATGATGTCGTCAAGTAAAATGATGTAGGTTTTTCCTTTTTCGTCTTTTGGAAAAACAAAAAATCTAGAAACTTTATCACCAGGGATTTCAATTAAACTATATATTGTATCCTTTCCTTCACCTTTGTTGCTCAATTTGATTCCTAAATAAATGCCTTTATCTTTTAAAGTTGGCATAGCTCTTTTCTTATCAAGCATAAGTGGCACCAATACCGGGCGTACTTCATTTTGAAAATATTCAGAAATCAATTCACTCTGAGCGTCATTTAGTTGATTTTCATTGATGATAAATATACCTTCATCTTGGCATTCGTGTTTTAATTCTTCATAGATGTTCTCAAATTTTTTCTGATGTGCAGAAACCATTTTTTGAATGTCTTTCAAAAGCAACTTAGGATCAATATCCATATCAGCAATTGCCTTTTTAGAAAAATCCTTCATTCTTCTGATAGAGGCAACTCTCACTCTATAAAATTCATCTAAGTTGTTGGAGAAAATACCCAAAAATCTAAATCTCTCAATAATAGGGTTGCGCTTATCAGCAGCTTCTTGGAGCACCCTCTCATTAAATGCCAACCAACTAATTTCCCTGTTGATTAAAGGCATAGTACTCACTTTTTTACCAGAAAGCATATCTACAGTATTTGATTTTTTAGATTTAGACAAGTTTTTACAAAATTAGTTTAAAATCAATAATCACAATGTTAAGAAATTATTAGATACATCTGTTTCAAAAATGATAAAAATTCATTTTGAAATATGATATGAATAAAAAAGAAGAAGGCGCATACAATTATTAAAATTGTATGATTTTATAAGAAACTATAAGATACTACTTAATTTGATCGGGATTAGCCTCTGCTTCTGCGTTGTATTTGGCTTGCATTTTTAACCATACAAAAAGCCCAACAAAAAGCAATATCAAAAAGATGCCATTAGGAATGTTTCCTAGAGGTTCCATCGTGTTTTCGAACAACCAAACAAAAACATCTCTCAATAAAAATACTAATCCGTCCATACTGTTATCTTTAATTATGGTGTAAAATTATAAATTATCCACAAATTAAAAAGAGATTATTAGAGTTTTTTTATTTAGATACATATTATTTACAAAAAATCTTAGTAAAAAACTACATTTGCATTGTGATTTTAAATTTATACAAATCAAAATCCGCAATGGTGCTTTTTGGTCTTCCAGCAATTATGTTGGGACTGTGGCTTCCTTCCTTTATGAGTGATTCATTAATGCAGATTGAAAATGCTACACCACTTTTTGATTTAATAAATTTTCAAAATCCTTTAATTAATAAAATAATAGCTTTTGCAATAGTTTTGTTTACTGGTATTTTATTGAATGTACAAATCAATAAAAATGAAATATTTGAAAGGAATACATATACGCCAGCACTATTTTATGTGTTGATAATGAGTTGTTTTTCCGATTTACATCAAATTCATCCTATAGTTGTTTGTAATTTTTTTTGGGTATTGGCGTATAGAAGGCTCCTCAATATATATAATCAAGTGCAATGCAAAAGTGAAATATTTGATGCTTCCATTTTTATACTATTAGGAACGTTTTTTAGTTATCCAGCTTCTGGAATTCTATTGCTGCTGCCTTGGTTAACACTTATTATTATAAGACCTTTTGATTTCAAAGAATACATGATGCCGATTTTTGCAATGCTAATTTTGTTATTATACTGGGCATCTTATTTTTATATTTCTGAAGGTTCTTTTGAAATCTTAAAACTAAGTAAGAAAAGTAGTTACTCCAATTTTAATGTTCATTTTAATTGGACGCATTATATTGCTTATGGTTTAATTATTGTCTTGATGTACCTTTCAGGGTTTAAACTAATTCAAAAAAGCAAGGCAAGTAGTGTTAGATTTAGAAAAACAACTTCTGTATTATTGTCATTTCTAACTTTAGTAGTGTTCATTATGTTTATGGAAAAGTATGTATTAAATAATGATAGCTTTATTCTTTATGGAGCAGTACCATTTAGTCTTTTATGGTCTTTCTTCTTTTTTTACAACGAAATAAAATGGATTGGAAGTATTGTTTTCTACTTATTACTGGTTTTGGTTATTGCCAATATATATTTCAAACCGTTTTTAGAATCAGTTTCGTTTTAAAAAAAGATTGCGTTAAATCGACTTTAGTTCACTGACATTTTTAACTCCTTTCATTTGACAGTAGTAGTTGATAACGTCTTTGTGAGCAACAACTTTGTCTTTGAAGTAATCAGCAACAAAAAGTTTTTCATCTTCGCTAGCACCTAGTTGATTCAAGATATTGAGAAGATGCATTTTCATGTGTCCTTTTTGAATCCCAGTAGTTACCAAAGACCTAATCGCTCCAAAATTTTGAGCTAAACCAACAGAAGCAGTAATTTTCATTAATTCTTCAGCATCAGGATTACCTAATAGTTTATGAGCAAAATTCACCATTGGATGCAATTTTGTCAAACCTCCTACAGTTCCTAAAGCCATAGGAATGTCTATCCAAAATCTAAAAACACCATCTTTAACAGATACATTTGTCAAACTGCGATATTGTCCATCTCTAGATGCATAAGTGTGTCCGCAAGCTTCCACAGCTCTAAAGTCATTTCCTGTAGCAATTACCACAGCGTCAATTCCATTGAAAATTCCTTTATTGTGCGTAGTGGCTCTATATGGTTCAATCATAGCAACGTGAATAGCTTGTTCAAATTTCTCACAAAACTTCTCAGCAGACATGTCAGTACCTTCTACTAATCTTTCTATTTTACAACTTACTTCACTTCTCACGATACATTCGGGGGTATAGTTGGAAAGAATACACATAATGATTTGAACATCTTTTTCTTTTCCTTCTAATATGTTGTCGTTCTGAATTTCACTTTTTAATATTTTAGCGAACTCTTCCAAACAACTATTTATGAAGTTTGCACCCATCGAGTCGCAGGTTTCGAATTTGGCGAGTATTTGATAATAATTGGGTTCCAAATCTGATTTATTCACCAATTGAATGTCCAAAATTCCACCACCTCTTGCTCTCATATTTGCCGTAAGCTCTTCTGTACCTTCGTAAAATTTAGACTTTGTTCTTTCAAAAAAATCAAGCAATTTTTCGTATTTCCCATACCAAGCAAAATGAACGTGACCTATTTTTATTTTTGAGATTACTGTTGCCTTAAATCCACCTCGTTCCATCCAAAAAGTAGCAGACTTTGCAGATGCTGCTACTACAGAACTTTCCTCTATCGCCATCGGGACGCAATACACTTTATCATTTATTACAAAATTGGGTGCAATTCCTAATGGAATATAAAAATTGGTAATCGTATTTTCTATAAATTCATCATGCAATTTCTGAACTTTAGCATTTTCATGCCAATAGGATTTTAGAAAGTCTATTGCAGTAGCATCATTGTCTAGATACTCCTTTACAATCCATTCCATTTTACCTTCTTTAGATAATTTACTAAATCCCTTGATGATTTTATTGTTGTCTTGGATGTTCATAATCTGATTTTTATAAGTACAAAAGTAAAGTATAATTAGTTTTTAATTCAAATTATAACCAAATACATTTGATAATGTTGTTTGTTTTGTGTCACAAATTTTGTTAATAGTTGTGTAACAATCAAAAAAAGGATTTGTTTTGTACCTTGTAAGCAAGTGAAATGAGATTTTCATCAATAATTTGATGCTTTTTGAGTAATTATATACTTATTTAGTAGAATAATTGGAAAAAGTTTCCATATTTGCAGGCGAAAAATTAGTACAGCCTCAAAATAATATTATATTTAGCATTGATATAATTTTATTTAAATTCATTTTATTTAGATTGTCTTTAATAATAAGTGATTTGGGTGGAATAATGGACAAGTTTTTCGTAAAGAATGAAAAGAGGCTATGCTTCAAGTAAAAATATTTATAGTATAATGAAAAAGTCAGATTTAGAAATAGTAAAAAAAGTAGCAACAGGAATAAAACTGGAAAAGGGAGATGTTGTGAAATCAATTGTGGATGGATTTCCAGATCCAGAAAAATTTTCCTTTGGAGGTTTTAATTCAAAAAGCTATGTTCCAGAGATATTTGTAGGTAAAACTAACGGGAAGTGTGATTATTACATTTTTGTCTCAAAATATTCTAAGAAAATGATTATGGAAGAGTTTGGGAAATGGATATTTTTCAATATTGAAGCCAAAAAAGTGAATGGCGCTTTCTATTTAATGGTTAGAAAAGATGATGTTGAAACTGTGTCTTCTTTATTAAGTTCAAAACAAATTTCTGCTCAAATTATTGAGTACTAAAATAAAAATTAAGATTTCAGATTAGAAAATTCTATTTGAAATTCATTACAAAAATTTTCAAATTCTTTTTTTTGAGGTAAATTGCAAAGTATCATACTTTTACAGTTTACCTCAAATTTTGTGTCTAATATTTCCAAATCAAACTTAGCAACCAATTGATTGAATTTTGAGGTTTCATCATAACTATATTCAATCATATATTTTTCTTTCAATTCAGTTTCAATTAATTGATTGGCTTCAATGGCTTGTTTTGTAGTTTCTTTATAGGCGGAGACTAATCCTCCAACGCCTAATTTTGTTCCTCCAAAATATCTCACAATAATGACGCCTACGTTTGTAATTTCGGAAGATAATAATTGTCCATAAATGGGTTTTCCTGCCGAGTTGTTAGGCTCACCATCATCACTATATCTATAAGTTTCCCCTAAAATTCCTATTCGAAAAGCATAACAATAATGTCCCGCTTGAGGATGTAATTCTTTGATGGTATCTAATTTTGTTTTGAAATCATTTTCAGATTGAATAGGAAATACAAATCCATAAAATTTGCTTGCCTTTTCTTTAAAAAGTACTTCAGATGATTTTTTTACAGATTTGAAAGATGATGTCACTAATAAAGGTATTTTCCAAAATTAATTACTGCGATTGCCAAAACTGCAAATCCAATTCCGATCCAGTTACCCTTAGATAGGTTCTGTTTGTATATAGCCACACCAATTATAGCAGAAGCCAAAACTACTCCCATACTTACTAGAGGGAAAACTTCCGAATTGGAAAGTCCTTTAGTTTTGAGAGCTAACCCCATAAAATACAAACAATAATAATTTACTACACCCAAAGCAACGCCCCACAAAATATTTTTAAACTCAAATGTCAATTTGTTTTTTATCGATTTTCCAGACAAAATAATCAAGCCTGTAATGGATGCAAAAATAAAAAGCACCACAAAAAACAATTCATTTTCATTACTTTTAATTAGCCCTTGGGCATTTGCAAATAGAGTGTCTGCAATACCTTGTCCTACAAATATGGCAATGATAATCCAAAGATAACTTTTGTTGAATACGAGTTTCCCCCCTTTCAAAGAGGCCAGTACAATTCCAATGCAAGCAAAACTTAGCCCTACAACTTTATAGATGGTAAGCGTATCGTTTTTGTATAAATATAATGAAACCAAAACTGGAATGATAAGCGACATTTTGTTGGCAACCGTAGAAATGGCTATGCCAACTTTTTGAGTGCCAAATGCGTAAAAGTTAAAAACGATGATAAATAAAATACCAATAATTACTGAGTGAAAAAACCAAGGTTTTGAAAAAATATCCACACTCAAAGAGGCATCACTCAAAAACAAGGCTAAAGTACCTGCTGTTATATAATTGAAAATTAATGCTTGTAAATTATCTACTTTGTATTTTTCAAAAAATTTGAAAATGATAATAATACAACTAAATAAAAGCGTGGTGATAAGAATATTAATCATTGTACATAATTTGAATTAAATCATTACCAAACTGAAAGGTTTCTGAAATGTTGTTATTAATTTTTGGTGCTAAATTCCCATTTTTGATGTTGTTTTCTCCTGTTAAAATTCTCACTTCATCCCAAGTTTCAAGTTCTATGAATTTCTCCAAAGTTTTCTTTCCTCCCTCTACAATCAATGATTGGATATTTTTTTTATAAAGGATATTTAAAATTTGAGGAATGATATTTTCTTCAAAGTTGATAAGGAAATAATTCAAATGTTCTTTTTCAGCATTTTTTAATTCATTAAAGATAAATGTTTTAGAGACTTCATTAAAAATATTGGCATTTTCATCGATTTCTAACTTTCTATCAATAACTATTCGTATTGGATTGTTCCCTACAACGGCTCTACAAGAAAGACTTGGATTGTCATTCAGCACCGTATTTTTTCCTACTAAAATCGCTGACGCTTCGCTTCGCCATTGGTGAGTCAATTGTTGCGTTTCTGGTGCAGTAATCCAATGTGCTCCTTTTTGATTTTCACTTCTATCAATATCGATATATCCATTTTGACTTTGAGCCCATTTTAATATAATATAAGGTCTTTGTTTGATGTGAAAAGTGAAAAATCTTCTATTTAAAAATTTCGATTCTTCTTCCAAAACTCCTACTTCTACTTCAATGCCATTATTCTTTAAAGTTTCAATTCCTTTTCCAGCAACTTCACTATAACTATCCACACATCCAATAACTACTTTTGGAATTTTATGTTCTATAATCAAAAGACTGCAAGGAGGTGTTTTTCCAAAATGATTGCAAGGTTCAAGATTTACATACAAAGTACTTTTGCTTAATAAACTTTTGTCTTTTACGCTATTTATTGCATTTACTTCTGCATGAGGACCACCATAAAACTGATGATATCCTTCTCCAATAATTTTCCCATCAAAAACAATTACAGCACCAACCATTGGATTAGGAGCAACCATTCCTTTGCCTAATCTCGCCAAGTCTAAACATCTTTTGATGTATATTTCCGATGTAGAAAGTTGATTTTCCATTATTATAGTAGAAGGACAAATATATCGAGTACAAAACTATAAATCAAAAATTAATAAACCTTGATTTAATTTTAGCAATATCTAAAAAACATTAGAAAATATCGTTTACCACAGCGCCTAGCACCTAATGTCTAGCATCTAATGTCTAGTGTCTAGCATCTAATGACTAACATCACACATCACACATCAACCATCAAAAGTCTAGCGTCTAATGTCTAGCGTCTAGCGTCTAATGTCTAACATCTCACATCATACATCAACCATCACACATCAACCATCAAAAGTCTAGCGTCTAGCGTATAATGTCTAGCGTCTAATGTCTAGCGTCTAATGTCTAATGTCGTTAAATCGTATGTCGTTAAATCGTATGTCGTTAAATCGTATGTCGTTAAATCGTATGTCGTAACATCGTATGTCGTTAAATCGTATGTCGTAAAAAAGTATGTCGTATTATCGTAAGTCCAAAACACTCATTCGTCTAATTTTTTTATAATTTTTAAAATTTATTGCTGATATTAAAAAAATATATTGTACTTTCGATTATTATGGATTTTTCAGAAGCAAAAGACTACATAGTTGAGAGGTTGGTAACAGAACTTCCAAAAGACCTTTATTACCATGGTGCTCATCATACTTTTGATGTAGTTAAGAGTGTGCATTCATTGTCATTAGGTGAAAAATTGAACAATGCAGACTTCTTGTTTTGCTTACTGCTGCTTACTTGATGCTGATATATTTATAAATACGAACGCAACGAACCCATAGCAGTAAGAATTGTAGAAGACGTTTTACCTAAGTTTAATTATTCTGATAAAGAAATTAAAATCATTACTGATATTATTTTAGCAACTGAATCTGCAGTTCAACCCAAAAATATTTTAGAAAAAATAATGTGTGATGCAGATCATGATTATTTCGGTAGACATGATTATCAAAAAATTTCTGTTAATCTAAGAAAAGAATTTGCAGTGTATGGATAGAGAATATCGATGAGGAGTGGCTATCTCTTCAGATTAATTATTTAGAAAATAAACATCAGTATTATACTCAGACGGCTCTGAATACTAGACAATTGCTTAAAGATGCGCAGCTTAAAAAGTTAAAAGACGCATAAAAAAGATTGGTTACAGTATAATTTTTTATGTAAATGAAGAAGATTATAGGATTAGTATTCTTTCTTTTAATTCTTGGTGTCGCAGCATACATTGGTTTTCCTTATTACAAAGTTTACAATATTAGTAAGCAAAAAACCAAAGTTGAAAGTGTTTCTATAAAGTATATTGAAATTCCAGTAGGTACAAACATCAACCAACTTGGAGGTTTGTTAGCCGAAAATGGTATTATAGACAATGCAGAAGATTTTAATTATCTTGCTAACTTTAAGAAAAAAGATAAATTAATTGAAATTCAAAAGATTACCATCGAAAAATCCAAATGGCAAGATTACAATAGTGTCCTAAACAATATTGTCACTCAATGCAATGCAAGTACAAATGTGGTGAATGTGCAATACAATAATGTAAAATCCATAGAAGATATTGCAGGTAAATTAACTCAAGATATTGATTTGGATTCGGCAACTTTTGCGCAGTACCTTAATGACGAAAGTACAATCAGCAGTCTTGGATTTACCAAAACAACTTATCCTACTTTTTTTATCCCAGTAAAATTTGAAGTGTTTCAAGACATTACTAAAGAAGAAATGCTTGAAAAATTAAAAAATTATTACAAAACTTTTTGGAACGATGAAAGAAAAAGCAAAGCGGACGCTTTAGGGTTTTCTCAATCTGAAATCACGATTTTAGCATCTATAGTATATGAGGAACAAAAGGTGAAATTTGACGAGCAACCTACTATTGCTGGTTTGTATATCAATAGATTGAAAAATGGATGGTTGCTTCAAGCAGATCCAACTGTAAAATTTGCATTGGGAGACCCTTCTATCAAAAGATTGTTGTATGTGCATTTGGAAGTAGATTCTCCTTACAACACATACAAACATTCAGGCTTACCACCTGGTCCAATTTCATTTCCCGAATCACAAACCATAGATGCAGTGCTCAATTATGAAAAACACGACTATATGTATATGTGTGCAAAACCAGAATATTCTGGTTATCATAATTTTTCAAAAACATTAAATCAACATAATGTATATGCAAAGGCTTATCAAAAGTGGTTGAATGCAGAAGGGATTAAATAAAGTTTAGTTATATTTGTGCTGTGGGAGTAATTGATACATTTAGAATAAAGTACGGAAAGTACCATCTGCAAAAAGCAGTCAATTCATATCCTGAAAGAAACGCTATTGCCGTAAATCTCAATGAAGCGAATTCTGTAGCATTGGTTTATAAAATTTCGGAAGAAGAAGATTATATTAAAGTAAATAAGTTTATGAAATACCTCAAAAGTGAGTTTGGTATGAAAAAACTTTTTTTTCTTGGATATTGGAATGATCCCAAAAACGAACCTTCATTTCTTCAAACAAGATTAGATTTTGATTACTTTTCTATCAAAAACTTGAATTGGAAAGGAGAGCCAACAGGAGGAAATATTGATAATTTTTTAAACGAACAGTTTGATATTTTAATTGATTTAAATGATTATTTCAATGTCCCATTAAGATATTTAATAATGAAAAGCCCTTCTAAATTTAAAGTAGGAAGATTTCACGAAGATAACAAACCGTTTTTTGACTTATTAATAGGTAAAAATGAAGATGGATTTGAAGAATATTGCAATCAATTGGCTAAATATTTAACTATGATAAATAAAAGATAAGATTTTTTTTCATAATAAAATCAGGCAAAAGAAGTAGTTAGTGTAATATTTTTTAAAAAAAACTTGTAAAATATTTGTAGTTCAAACAAAAATTTTAACTTTGCAAGGGTATCGAGATAAATTAATCATTGATGATAGATATTTTTGAGTTGTATAAAAATATGGAGAGGAATAATATTATTCTCTCTTTCAAAGGTGCTATCACATCTGAATTGCTCAGTTCTGTACTTCAAATTATGGAGTCAAAAATGGATGATTTGGATGAGTCTCTAAAGACTAGAAGGAAAGTTTTTAATGTTTTGGTAGAATGTCTTCAAAACCTATATCATCATATCGATGATTTCAAAATTGAAGGTTCTCCCGAAGAAGTTGCAAAACTTAAATCAGCAGTTTTTATGATATCTCGAAATGAAGGTTACTATAACGTAGTTACTGGTAATTTTTTACTTAGTGAAAATGTCCCAAAACTTACAGATAGAATCACCACTATCAATTCATTCGATAGAGAAGAATTGAAAGAATATTATAAATCAGTTTTGAATAATGGTGAAATGAGTGCCAAAGGTGGCGGAGGTTTAGGATTTATAGATATAGCAAAAAAATCAGGAGAAAAACTAGATTATAGTTTCTCTACTGTAGATGATACATATTCGTTTTTTACATTAATAGTTAAAATAGAACAACAATAAGATTATGGATAATTTAACAATTGAAGGATCAGCAAAAACTCCAACCGTTGAGTTTAAAGCAGAAGGAAAATTACTAATTAAAGGAAGATCAATTCCTGAAAACTCAATTGAGTTTTACAAACCACTTTTGGATTGGATTGGTAATTATGGTGGAGCACCAAAAGGTGACACAGAAGTGAATATTCAATTAGAATATTTCAATACGAGTTCATCAAAATGTATTCTTGATGTGTTCAAAAAATTAGAAACGCTTAGCGGAACTAATGTTACCATCAATTGGTACTACGAAGAAGACGATGAGGATATGTTAGAAGCAGGTGAAGATTATCAAGCGATTATCGACATCCCTTTCAAAATGATTGAAGTAGAAGAGTTGTAGTCAACTTAAAAGATATAAATTAACGGCTATCCATTTTGGGTAGCCTTTTTTTTATCTTATCTCAAAAACATTTTATTTGATTCATATTTATTTGTAAAATTAAATGAAAAAAATTATCATCGCAATTGATGGGCATTCTGCTTGCGGGAAAAGTACTTTGGCAAAAAAACTCGCTAAAGAAATGAAATACGTTTATATAGATTCTGGGGCAATGTACAGAGCAGTAACACTTTTTGCCATCCAAAACAATTGGGTTTCAGATGATGGTCAAAGTGTAGATGAAAATGAATTGATAAACGCACTAGATAGTATCAATATATCATTTAATTACAATTCAAAATCTGGTAAATCAGATACCTTTCTCAATGGAGTCAATATTGAAGATGAAATCAGAACTATGAAAGTGGCAAAGTCTGTAAGTGCTGTTGCTAAATTAAAAAAAGTAAGAGAAAAATTGGTCGAATTTCAACAATCACTTGGAAAAAACAAAGGCATTGTGATGGATGGAAGAGATATTGGAACGGTTGTTTTTCCTAATGCAGACCTCAAAATTTGGGTCACAGCCAATATGGAAGTTCGAACTGCAAGAAGATATAAAGAACTCATTGAAATGGGAGACAAGATTACCGTAGATGAGGTTCGAGCTAATATTCAGTCTCGAGATTTTGAAGATAGCAACAGAAAAGAAAGTCCCCTAAAAAGGGCAGATGATGCCAAAGATATTGATAATTCATATTTGACAAAAGAACAAACAGTTCAATCTGCAATGGATTTAATCAATGCAAAAATCTTAGAAAATTAATTTTTTATGTTAAGATATTTCTGTGAAATAGCTTACGATGGCACTCATTATCATGGTTGGCAAATTCAACCTAACGCTCCTACAGTCCAAGAAGCAATCAACAATTGTTTTTCTGTAATTTTAAAAATGCCAAATTTTAATTCTCAAGGTTGTGGCAGAACAGATACTGGAGTGCATGCTTCACAATACTTTTTTCATTTCGATTCAGAGGTTGAGGTTGATATTCAAGATTTAATCAAAAAAGCTAATAAAATTTTAGATAGAGCAATTGTTTTAAAAAGCATTTTCAAAGTTCATAAAGAACTTCACGCAAGATTTAGCGCTATTTCGAGAAGGTATCATTATTATATTTCTAATACCAATAACCCTTTTGAAAGATGTTATGTCAATCAAATTTCTCAAAAATTAGATATTAATAAAATGAATGAGGCAGCACAATTGTTGCTGAATTATAAAGATTTTACTTCTTTTTCTAAATCAAAAACACAGACCAATACAAATGATTGTATTGTTTATGAAGCAAAATGGTATGTTGAAAATGAAAAAATTATTTTCACCATCAAAGCCAATAGATTTCTTAGAAATATGGTTAGAGCTATAGTTGGCACTTTACTTAAAGTAGGTGAGGGTAAAATGTCTCTCAAAGAATTAACAGTAATTATTGAAGCAAAAGATAGAACTTTAGCAGGCAAGTCAGTTTCAGGACACGCACTTTTTTTGTCAGAGGTTTCTTATCCAGTTGGATTTAAAATGTAATACATCTGTGAATTGATCATATAAATTTTGTTTTTTAATTAAATTAAGTTTTAACTTAAAAATGAATGAGAATTCAATTTTAAATGAACATTTTGTTATAAAAACATGAATTTATCCACAATTTTTAGTCGCCTCGAAAATTCTTTTTAACTTTCGCCCCAAATTCCAAAGTATGAAACGAGCAATTAGTAAAATATTACTCATACAGGATAGTTATTCTGTGCGAGTTCCATCTGACCAATTTAACTCAATAATAGTATACAGATGAAAATAGGGATAGACATAGCAGGTGGTGACTTTGCACCAAAAACAACCATTCAAGGCGCAATTGAGGCTCAGAAAGTGATGTCTGAGCAAGATGTTATAGTTTTGATTGGAGATGAAAACATTGCAAAAAGAAAAATTGAAGAATATGGCGGTGATGTCACAAAATTTCAATTTATTCATGCGCCCGATGTACTCGATATGGATGAGCATCCTGTAAGAGCTCTTAAACTTAAACCATATTCAAGTATTGCTGTTGGATTTCAGTATTTAGCAGAAGGTAAAATTGATGCGTTTTCAAGCGCTGGTAATTCTGGGGCTATGTTAGTAGGAGCAATGTATTCGGTAAAACCAATTACAGGGGTTTTTAGACCTTGTATAACTTCTGTTTTGCCTAAAGATGATGGAAGTGTTGGAATAATTTTGGATGTTGGAATTAATGCAGATTGCAAGCCTGATGTATTGTATCAATTTGGTATTTTGGGAAGTTTATTTGCAAAGTATGTTTACAACATTACAGACCCAAAAGTAGCATTACTCAATATAGGTGAAGAAGAAGAAAAAGGAAATTTATTGACACAAGCTACACATAAAATGATGAAAGAATCATCAGATTTCAATTTTGTTGGAAACATTGAAGGAAGAGATTTATTTGATTCATCTGCAGATGTAATTGTTTGTGATGGATTCACTGGAAATGTAGTACTAAAGCAAGCCGAGGCATTTTACAAAATGTTGGCTAAGAAAAATATGCTAGATGATTATTTTTCAAGATTCAATTATGAGTTGTACGGAGGCACTCCAATTTTAGGTATAAATGGCAATGTTTTGATAGGTCATGGAATTTCTTCTTCGTTGGCAATAAAAAATATGTTACTTTTGAGCCTTGATATTGCAAAAGCAGGTTTGCCTGATAAAATAAAAACAGCATTTAAATGACAAAAATAAGAGCCGCAATAACAGCCGTTCATGGTGTTTTACCAGAAAAGAAACTTACAAATCTTGATTTAGAAAAATTGGTTGATACCAATGACGAATGGATTACATCTAGAACAGGAATTAAAGAAAGAAGATTAGTCTCAGAAGGAGAAGTTTTTTCAGATTTTGGAGCAAAAATTGTCGCAACTATCTGTAAAAAAAGAGGAATTTCACCTTTAGAGATAGATATGGTAATCGTAGGAACTATCACAGGTGATTATAAATTTCCTAGTACTTCTAATGTAATCTGTGATAAAGCTGGTGCAAAAAACGCATGGGGATATGATCTAAGTGCAGCTTGTTCTGGTTTTATTTATGCTCTTACAACTGGACAACAATTTATCGAAACAGGTGCTGCAAAGAAAGTAATTGTGATAGGTGGAGATGTGATGTCGAGCATCATAAATTATCAAGATAGAGCTACTTGTATTATTTTCGGTGATGGTTTTGGAGGGGTACTTTTAGAACCAACAGAAGACGGTAATGGAATACAAGATGCTATAATGAGAGCAGATGGAAGTGGACGTGAATTTCTAATCCAAAAAATTGGAGGTTCAGCAGAACCCATTACTAAAGAAAATTTTGGTAGTGATGGAATGTATGTTTATCAAGAAGGAAAAATGTTTTCAAACATGCAGTAACTAATATGGCAGGAGTTTCAGTGGAAATTATGGAAAGAAATAATCTTACTGGAGAAGATGTAGACTGGTTAGTGCCACATCAAGCAAATCTTAGAATTATTGATGCTACAGCTGAAAGAATGGGGTTGAGCAAAGATAAAGTGATGATAAATATTCAAAAATATGGAAATACAACAGCAGGAACTATTCCACTTTGTATTTGGGAGTGGGAAGATAAACTTAAGAAAGGAGATAATGTAATTATCTCTGCATTTGGAGGAGGTTTTACATGGGGTGCTATTTATTTAAAATGGGCATACTAACAAAATAATATATAAATTCGTTAATTAAAAATTACAAAAATAACACGCTTTATGAAGTTAACAGAAATTCAAGAACTCATCAAATTTGTAGCAAAATCTGGAGTTGAAGAAGTAGAAATTGAGCAAAAAGATTTTAAGATATCAATAAAAGCAGAATCTAAAAAGAAGCATCAAGAAACGGTGTATATTCAACAAGCGCCACAACAACAGCAAATTGCCCAACAACAGCAAGTTGCGCCTGCGCCAGTTGCAAGTTCTCCTGCTACAGAAACAGCAGCACCAAAAAATGAGGAAACTACCAATTCAAATCTAATCGAGATCAAAGCTCAAATGATTGGTACTTTTTATAGAAAACCCAACCCAGATGCTAAACCATTTGTAGAAGTAGGTGATTCTGTGAAAGTAGGTCAAGAAATTTGTATTATTGAAGCGATGAAACTTTACAACAAAATTGAATCTGAAGTTTCAGGTAAAATTGTTAAAGTTTTGGTTGACGATATGTCACCAGTAGAGTTTGATCAACCTTTATTTTTGGTTGACCCTTCATAATTTTTCTCACTTAAATAAAACTGATTAGTTATGGCTAAAAGAAAGTCAAAAGAAGATTTTATGTTCAATAAAATTCTTATTGCGAATAGAGGAGAAATTGCGCTTCGAATATTACGCACTTGTAAAGAAATGGGCATAAAAACCGTTGCTGTATATAGCACAGCTGATAAAGATAGCCTTCATGTTCGCTTTGCAGATGAAGCAGTTTGCATAGGACCACCGCAAAGTAAAGATTCATATTTAAAAATAGCAAACATAATTGCAGCTGCAGAAATTACCAACGCTGATGCTATTCACCCAGGATATGGATTTTTGTCTGAAAATGCAAATTTCTCAAGAATTTGTGGAGAAAATGGAATAAAATTTATCGGTGCAACACCTGAACAAATAGAAGGAATGGGTGATAAAGCTACGGCCAAAGAAACCATGAAAAAAGCTAAAGTCCCTTGTGTTCCAGGTTCAGAAGGGATTTTGAAAGATTTAGTACAAGCGAATAAATTGGCAAACAAAATGGGATATCCCGTTATGTTGAAAGCTACAGCAGGTGGTGGAGGAAAAGGAATGCGAGTTTGTTGGAACGATGAAGAACTTGAAGAAGGGTGGGCTAGTGCTCGACAAGAAGCCGCAGCCGCATTCGGTAATGACGGTATGTATTTAGAAAAATTTGTTGAAGAACCAAGACACATAGAAATTCAAATTGCAGCAGATCAATATGGAAATGTTTGTCACCTTTCTGAAAGAGATTGCTCAATTCAAAGAAGGCATCAAAAACTAGTAGAAGAAGTTCCTTCTCCGTTTATGACAGATACTTTGAGACACAAAATGGGGGAAGCAGCAAAAAAAGCCGCAGCGGCAGTAAATTACGAAGGAGTAGGAACAGTAGAGTTTTTGGTTGATAAACACAGAAATTTTTATTTCATGGAAATGAATACTCGTATTCAAGTAGAGCATACCATTACTGAAGAGGTAATTAGTTATGATTTAATTAAAGAGCAAATTAAAATTGCTGCTGGACATAAAATTTCTGGAAAAGATTACTTCCCAACAATGCACTCTATACAATGTAGAATCAATGCAGAAGATCCATTTAATAATTTCAGACCTTCTCCAGGGAAAATCACTGAATACCACAAGCCAGGAGGCCATGGTGTGAGAATTGATACACATGCTTATGCTGGATATGTAATTCCTCCTTATTATGATTCTATGATTTCTAAATTGATTGTAGTTGCACAAACTAGAACAGAAGCTATTACAAAAATGAAAAGAGCATTAGATGAATACATAATTGAAGGTGTTAAAACTACAATTCCATTTCATATTCAGTTGATGAGAGACCCGAAATTTGTTGAAGGTGACTTTACAACTAAATTTATGGAAACATTCAAATTAGAACCTTTAGATTAAATTCTAAAAATAGATTTTCAAAACCATTTTTTAAAAGCCTAGATTTTATTAAAATATTTTTAATTTGCTTTTTCATTATTTATTTTTTTAAAAACGAGAATTAAAATGAATTTATACATAAAATATATGGTCACTTTGAGATGCAAGTCAAAGTAAGAGAAGAGTTGGCAAATCTAGGTTTTGATATATGTAATTGTAGATCTTGGAATGGTTGAAGTTCTGCAGGAAGTTTCTAATAAACAAATAGAGCAATTGAGAATAAGTTTATCAAAATCCGGATTAGAAACTACTAGACAATAAAAGCATTCTCGTTGAACAGATAAAAATGTAATTTTAGAAATGATACATTTTAATGACGAAATCAAAAAAAGTAAATTTTTCAGTTTTTTTTGTCTGAAAGTTAGAACATGATTACACTATCTTTCAAACTTATTCTCAGAAGTAAAAGGAATTACTATTGAACATTATATAATAATAAACAAGATTGAACGTGTCAAAGAATTTTATCTTATATCGAATTAAGTTTTTCTGAAATAGCAATCCAAATTACATTATAGTAGCCTTGCAATCTTTCTTCCTCAATTCAAAAAAGAAACAGGACTTACACTTTCCTATTTTAATAACCTCGTGGAATACAAAAGACGTAAAGTTCTAGAAGTGCTTTAATTTTTTATCGCGAGTTCTATACAAGTACAATGAATACAAATATGGCACTCTTGATGTCTATATGTACTAAATATTCTTTAAAGTTAAATGCATATTTGAAAACATCAATTTAGGCGAAAGCCTTACTTGATTGGATAATTACTTTACTCTTCTTTGTGTTTTTTTTTGCATCCAATTACACTTTTATTTGTTATAAACATAATGTTTCATAAGGTTTTAAGTTTTGACTGTCAGTGCTTTGTGTTTTGTGATGGAAGATTTTAATAATAGATTCACATTAAAATATGTGAAAGATGTAACATATTAGATTTATTCTGTAACAATCGAGGATGAATACCAACTCACCTTTGTGGCACTGCTTTGAAATACATTCAAACAGTAATAATTTAATATAATACAGAATGAAAACAAAAAATTAAAAAAGTCCGATTAATAAGGGGTTAGACCATCAATATTCTCAATCTTTTTGATAGCTTTCGTTACAAGTTGTGCAACTCCTGGTGAAGAACTGGATAATGCAAAAGAAAACGCAACTGAGGCTCAAGAAGAACTAGATATTGCTCAGAAAGCGTATGAAGCAGATGTCAAACTTTTTAAATTGGAAATAAGTGAAAAAATTGCAGCTAATGAAGAGGAGATTGCAATTATCAATTATAAAATCCAAAATAGTAATGTCTTTGAGAAAGCAGAATACGAAAAACAGATTTTAGTTTTGGAACAAAAAAACAAAAATCTTGAAAAGAAAATGGATGAATATAAATCTGAAAATAAGAAAGATTGGGATGCATTCAAAGTGAAGTTTACCAGTGATATGGAAGAACTAGGACAAGCCTTGAAAAACTTTACTGTTAAGTAATTCAATAACGCTTTTTTTTAAGTTAAATAGTAAGTTGGTTAAAGCCTGAGTCATTCATTTGACTTGGGCTTTTTTTTGTTTAATTTTATTATTAGATTTAACTTTTCTTCAAAAAAATAAGGGAGTATGTAACTCAGTAAAACATTTATAGGTTATGAGTTGTTATTAAAACAATGAAAGCAACTATGATAAGTCTAATTATAACAATTTTAATAAGCGCCTGTATGTCGGAAGAAAGATCATCGAATGATATTTATACCTTTAGTGATAATTCGGCTAATGAATGGAAAGTAATCAATGATGGAGTTATGGGTGGCTTGTCAAAAGGAGGTTTTGAAATAAATGAAGATGGATATGGAAAATTCTATGGAAACGTATCTTTGAAGAATAATGGAGGTTTTACAATGATCCGCCATAATTTGCAAAAATTGGAAGTGGGTAATCATAAAGAGATACAAATTCGTCTTAAAGGTGATGGTAAATCATATCAGTTTAGGGTTAGAGCTAAACAAAATCATTATTACTCCTATGTAAAAACATTTGAAACCACAGGTGAATGGGAAACAGTTACTATTCAATTAGGTGAAATGTATCCATCTTATATGGGGAGTAAACTCGATTTGCCCAATTTCGATCAAACTACAATTGATCAAATTGCTTTTTTAATTAGTAATAAAGTAGAAGAAAACTTTGAGTTGTTAATTCAAGATATTAAGTTCAATTAGCAAGTTTTCTTAAAAATCACATTCTCAAATGTTATTAATAAAAGTAGCTTTACAACAAATCCTGAACATCCAACATTCCTACTACTTTTCCATCTTCTAGCACTACCAATTCATCTACTTTTTCGGAAGCGAATTTTTGCTGTGCGTGGTAAAGTAAAGCCGAACTTTCGATATGATGTGGCATTTTGAGGTCTAATTCTCCCACTTTTTTAGAAACTGCATCTGCTCCTTCGTTTTCAACTAATCTTCTTAAATCTCCATCTGTGAAAATTCCCAAAGGTTCATTGTTACTACTGATGATGGTCACAGCGCCAAATCCTCCAGCGGTCATTTTGATCAAACAATCAGCGATAGAAGTATTGGTCGTAACTACTGGGTTTTTATCAGCCATAGCTTGTGCCACAGTCAAAGTCATTAATCTAGTGTCAGCCTCAAATTGCTTAGTGCCTATAGTTGTAAAGTTGTTTTCTGTAAGGTTTTTCATTACTTTCCATGGAACAGTAATAGTATGTACTCCAGCGTTGATTGCGTTTCTAACGTGCTCAGAATGTCTCACTGAAGAGAACATGATTTTGGTGTCGTAACCGTAGTAATTTACAGCTTCTACACATTGTTCAATCAAAGCAATAGCATCATGGCCTTCATCTTGCAATCTTCCTACAAGTGGACAAACATAAGTGGCTCCTGCTTGCATCGCCATATAGGCTTGTTGTAAAGTATATACCAAATGGATGTTTACCAAAAATCCTTCATCAGTCAATTTTTTACAGGCCTTTACACCTTCCATTGAAATTGGAATTTTATAAACTGTAGTTTTTCTATCTAATCCCAACGCTTCTTGACGGTAGGCTTCTGCTACAATTTCTTCAGCATTACTTCCCAATGCTTCAATTTGAAGTACAGGAACAATTTTCGATAATTCAATGATGGCTCCATCTACATCCGTAATTCCATGACGAGCCATAAATGTTGGAGTAGTGGTAAGTCCAGTGATAAAACCTAATTGCATCACTTCTCTAATCTCGTTGATATCTGCTGAATCTAAATATAATTCCATTGTAGTATTTGAATAATTTTTTGCAAATGTACCATTTTATAATAAACTGCTAAGTTTTTCTTGAAAATTAAATTTTAGAAGTTCCACCAAACTACAAAGAAAGATTCGAGTTTGTCTTTGGGTGTTTTCATCCAACACAATGGCGATTTTTGAGTTGTAATGTCTTTTTCAATTTCAAGCAAAAATATATCGTAACTTACCCATTTTACATCTTTTCTGATTTCTGAAAGCCAATTTACTTTCGAGGGAACATAAAATGAATTTGCTTTGATCTGAAATAATGCTTCGAAATGAATGTAAAAACCTTTAATACATTCGGGATTTATAGGTTTTAAGATTTCAATTTCTTTTTGAAAAGGCACAAAAAGTTGGGCTTTAAAAATTGTTTTTTGTTGAATGTTTTCAAAATCTAGTTGCCTTTTCTTAAAATGCACTCTTACCTTGGGGTGGAATAAAAGTGGAAATTGTTTTTGTTGTAATTTTTCTAATTTCTGAACCAAACTGTCTTTCCTATTAGGTCCAATCCAATGCTCGAGTTGCGAATTGCCAGCGTTTTCGTCATACAAATAGAATTTATATACAATTTCTAGATGTACAAAAGTTTTGTTTTCGAAGAATACGCAATCCAATTCTCCTAAAGTAATTTTATCTTCAAAAATTTGAATGTTCGATTCCAACCATTCAATTGCTGAATTTTGATGAAGGCATTCAAAAATAAATTGTTCCACTCTATTTCCCAATCGCATTGATTTAGGAATATTGAGTTTTGAAATTTCTATTTCAAAAGGTTTAAATTGATAATTTTCTATTTCAGGAAGCGGAAATTGAGTAAATAAACAGGTTGAATTCCGAAACCCATTCCATTGCTGCAAAAGTGCTATTTCAGAATCTTTTTCCAAAATTATCCCACAATATCTTTGATGATTTTAAAATGATGTTGCGTATGAACAGGGAAAAATCTTAATGTTTCCTTTACATTAAGTTTTCCGAGCAATGGATGCACAAAAAAATGGTTTGAATCAATTTTTTGCAATTGAGCAATATTTGTTCTCGCCAAAGTAAATTGATTTTCTAGAGCTTCCATCGGAATCGGATTTTTCTCTATCACTATTTCTGGTGCTTTTACCTTTCCTCTTGGAATGATTTTAAAGGTGAAAAAATACCATTTAATCCATTTGAATTTTTTGTTGTAGTCTTTTGGATTTGAGCCTAATATAGCACTAGAAATGGTGTTGATTACTTTAAGTGAATGGTCGATATGCCAGGCTACATCTTTTTGAGAGATTTTTGGATTGGATTTTTCAGCGTGGAGTAAATAAGTTTCCAACTCGTCTAAAATTTTATTGATCTTCATTTTTTTTCAATTTTGTAAATTAGTATAAAAATCCAAATAACCACAAAGGTATTTTGTTTTGGAATCCTATTTCAATATTATCTGCTGCAATATAACTATTTTCAATGTTCAAAATTTGCTTTTGCTTTTTTCCTTTTCCTCCAATTTCAAAAGTATATAATTCATCAACCAAAAAATCACTTTGTTTACTTGTGTTTACAATATGTTTACTTCTCACTTGATTAAAGAAAAAAGTTTCTCTCACATTCCCATCAATTAGGTTTGTGTTGCCAATGGCATACATTAAATTGGGATTTTCTAAGTATATTTTATCGGGTTTTACCATTATGTTTTTGCCCTTTGCACTTGTTTTTAAGTTGGCAGTTAACTTTCCTTTATCTAAGTAATCTAAGTATAGCAAAGTTGAATTTCTAGAACTTGTTTCAATACTTCTCGAAAGTTCTGTAATATTAGTCTGGTAGGGTAGTGAAGTTGCAATGATATACAAGAGTTTTTTGAGTTTATAAATGGTTTTGAACTCCGTATGATAGACACTTGGAATATCTGATTCTAATGTTAAATCAATAACACTTTTGAGTTTCAACATATATGATGCTTCTCCTTCTAAATAAAATGGATAAAATCCTGTGGTAAGATATTTTTTAAATAATGGATAGATTTTAACATTCGAAGTAATTTCTTGAGCAATTTCAAGATGATTGCAAAGAATTTGATCTAAGGTTAGAGTGTTGTAATTTTGATGGGTTTCTAATTGAATAAATTCCCTGAATGACAATCCTTCTAGGGTGTAATTCACAGCTCTTCTACTCAAATCTGCTTCTCCTTTATGAATTTCTAATAATGAAGAACTTGTAAACACAATTTTTAAATCAGTATAGGTATCGTATATGTTTTTGATTTCAATGGACCAATTAGAATATTTATGAACTTCGTCTATAAAAATACGTTTTCCTCCATTTAGGTAAAACTCTTCTACGGTATCAATAAGCGTGTTTACTTGAAAGTGTATGTCGTCAAGTGATATGTAAAGTGTAGTTTCATCATTGATGAAATTTTGCTTTATATATTGTAAAATCAAAGTAGTTTTTCCCACTCCTCTAGACCCTTTTATACAAATCAATCTGTCGTTCCAATCAATGTTTTGATATAGATATCTTTTGTTGGAAACTAAAGTGTTCTTAATGCGAACTCTATATCTTTTAATTAATTTTTCCATTTTTGTATCTTATAAAATACAAATATATAAATAAATAATTGTTATATAATACAAAATATATAATAAAACGTATTTTATAAATACTAAAATAAATTAAAACGTATTTTAAAAAATACATATTAGGCTTAAAATTTGAAAGTCAATTAATTGTGGTAGTTTTTTGTGTGTAGTTTATTGAAATATAATTTCTCCGCTTCCTTCATTTAATATATTTTGAACAGCATTTTCGGCATTAAAGACAAAAAAATTCCCAGCGCTTCTCAATTCGATATTCAAATACTCACTTGCATTTAAGTAAAAATCTCCCAAACTTTGGCTATGACCATGAGCGTTTTTACAAAATAAATCTCTTGCGTCCATTTTCCCTGCTCCATTGCTATACATGTATAAATTAGAACATCTTCCATGAAGTACAGTTTCAATACTTCCAATTTGTCCTATTATCGTAGTATTTTGGTTGTCAAAAGTTAAATCAATACTCGAAAAACTTTCTTCTGCATAGATATAAATATCATTTTTTATCGTGTCTTCGGAATAAATATTTCCAAAACCATTGATAAATAAAGAATCTAACGTTGTATAGTGATATACAACAGTAATAGCATCTTCTTTTCTTAAAAAATTACATTTATTTGTATTGAAGAAAGACAATTTACCACCTATAAAATCATATTTAATAAATTCTATTAAGTTTTCACCCCCGTTAAGTTCAATTTTATTAAGAGAATCATTTACCAAAATAAGTAAAATGTTATCATTAACTTCTATTGAAGTAACATCAATATCATTGATTGTAGTCGATTGGTTTTTTCCAGATGACTTCACACACCTTCTTTCATTGCTTTTTTTACAACTCATCAGCATCAATAAAGATAATATGACTAAAATTATACTTCTCATTTAATATTCATTCCTAAAGTAAGATTTATAAAATCAGCAGTAGCTTTGTGAGATTTGAGCAACAATTGACAAAAAAGTTTTTGACTAAAATGGTATTCAACCATAATTTTGTTATAAATCGTTTCTTCTTCAGAGGGAGCATTCCATAGGTAAGAACCCACACAAAAACCTAATCTTACTTTGTCAAAATGCAACATTGATCCAACTGATAATCCAGATTGAAAAATACCTTTCGGATTGTTTTGAAGTGCATAATTGATGTAATTGTCGGAAGATAGAATCCATGAAGAGATATGGTTTATTTTTCGTTCCAATTGACCTGTGAGAACCCCAATATAATATTTACTTTCTAATAAGGTGACGTTTTCTTTTATACCAAAACCAGCGATAACTTTAAATTGAAAAGGATTATCGCCTGTAATTTTTTTACTTACTTTTTCTTGTTCAATAGGCGCATGTTTTTTCATTTGAAAACCATATCCAAGATAAAAATGAGCAAAGTTGATTCCCAAATTAGGTTTTTGATACGAACCATTAGAAAAATGAGAAAAACCAATTCCCAACTTTAAAATATGACTTGGTAAAAGTTGGAAATCTTTTTCAAATCTAAATTGAATATTGGAATTGATATGACTTCCAATAGCGTTGCTTTTGTGATTATTTTGAAGGTCAAATATCTTTTGAATATAACCCAATCCTGCTCCCATTCTAAATCTCAAAGGATTATTACCACTATATAAAGGCAATCCAACAAATAAATTGATAGATTGCATATTGCCGATTAAAATAGGATTTCCTGAAGTTTCAAAAGCATAAACAATTCCAAAATAGGGATATTTATACCATTGATGAAAGTCTTTTTGTCCTTGTGTTCTGAAAGTATAATCTAACTCAAACTTATGTGCTGTTCCTCCAAGTAAATGTTTAACAGCATTTTTATGTGGAATAAAACCACCTGAACCCAAATTAAAAGCTAAAGTTTGAGCGTGCTCTTTGAGTTGCGCATTTATTCCAAAGCTTGCCAATACCAAAACTTTGAAAAGCAAAAATTTTAATGATATTTTAATCAATTTAGTCATTAAAAAAATCACTTTTGGATACTGGATAAGCGTTGAGTGTTGCGATACAAGTAGCGATTAACTGTTTATTTTGGTTGAAAATTTCTCCTTTACTCACGATGATTCGATTTCCTTTTTGAATGACTTCACCAATTCCAAGCAATTCATCATTCAATAGAGCAGGGGCGAGGTAATTGATTTTAAACTCAATTGTACTTACAATTTTTTCATCCTCAATGGCTTTACTCAAAGCTGCCACACCCACAATAGCATCCATAAAACCTGCAATGGCACCACCGTGAGCGGCATTTTTTGTTGCCAGTAAATCTTTTGTTACTTTCAAGTGGTAATGCACTAATCCAGGCGAAATGATTTCGTATCGCATATCCAAATGCCTTCCAAATGCGTTGTGTTGATTGTAAATACTAAGAATGTCCATACTTGAGTTTTGATGAATACAAATGTACACATTCACATTTTATAACAAATTCGTTTATGCTAGATTTATTAATTTTCCTCAGGAATTAAAGTGATTATTTGATTCAAGTTTTATGGTTCGTGTAAGTTTTTATAGTGTGTTAACGCCTAGTATTTTTCTATCTTGGTCATTTTTAATAATTCAACCCAAAAGCCCAAAGAGGAATCACATTGCGATAACCATATTCTATGTCGTCTTTGACAATAAATGATTTATCATCTTTTTCTATTTGGCTCTGTTTTTTATTTTTGCCTCCAACTTCAAACGTATAATTTTCAATTACAAAATCTGCTTTTTTGGAAGATATGACCTCATTTTTCACTCGCATTTGATTGAAAAAGAATGTTTCACGCAAGTTTCCAATATTTGATTTTTCTCCAACTAAGTTGAAAATGATGTTAGTATTATCCAAATACACTTTATTAACTTTTCCTAATCCTCGGATTCCACCTGTTTCATTTCGTAACTGTTCGATAAGTCCTGCCTTTTCCATATATAAAAAATAATCTTCTAAAGAATTCCGACTTACATTAATTATTTCAGATATTTTAGAAAAATTGGGCTTAAAAGGTACGCTTTCTGCGATTATCGAAAGTAATCGTTTTAGTTTTCGACTTGTTCCGATATTTAGATTTGCATATTGAGGAATATCTGATTCCAAGGTTTGAACAATAATTTGACCTAAACGTAAATTCATTTCATTTTCAATGCCAAATGGATAGTATCCCTGTTTCAAATAGTCATTAAACAAAGGCAATGGATGTTGAATATTGTCAAGTTTCACTTCATTATTTATGATTTGCTCTAAAGTGAAGACTTCCGTATCATAATTATGAAATAGTTTCAAATATTCACGAAATGATAGTCCTTGTAATTTGTAAATTATGGCTCTGCGACTTAAATCAGCTGTACCTTTCATTATGTCAAGTACAGAAGAACCCGTAAAAACAACTTTTAATGTAGGAAATGAGTCATAAATGTTTTTTAGTTCTCGAGACCAATCATTATACTTATGTATTTCATCGATAAATAAATACTCTCCTGCATTTTTATAGAAATCATCCGCCAAATCAAAAAGCTTGTTTTCACCAAAGTACATATCGTCTGCAGAGACATATAACGCTCTTTTGCTGTCTAAATTTTCCTTGATATGTTGTAAAATCATAGTAGTTTTACCAACTCCACGAGCGCCAATAATTCCAATCATTCGATTTTCCCAAGAGACCTTATCGTACAAGTAACGTTTAAAATCTGTTGTCGTATTTTCTAAAAGCGTTTCAAATTTCTGATATAATGTTCTCATAATTCTGCAGTATAATTTTCACAAATATACAAAAATGCACAACGTATTTAACATTTTCACTAAATAGTGTTCATTTCAATGTGCGTTTTTTTTTATTAGTGTTAACGATTTGAATAAACGCCTGTTTTAATGGTATTCATTTTTTGTTGGCCGTAGTTTTAGTTTTGCTATTTCCTTTTGAGTCATTCAATAAGTTGGTTGGAAAGATCAAGCGCCACATTATTGAAATAAACATCATGCTTCCAACGCCCCAGAAGATTGCGCTAATCATACCTAAACGAGCATTGGAATTATTACTGGATGAAAGCCACCCTTCTGATTTTGATAACACAAAGGTCATATTATATTGTACTATTTGCCAAATAAGAATACCCATCATCATTATTCCCCATATTATATAACCTTTCCACGCTTTCCGTAAGAACAAAATACTTATTGTTCCACAGATGAGGTATATGGTTAAAAGAAATAAGAATAGTTTCTGGGTCATCATTTAGTCAAATTACTGCCAATATTTTGCTAAACGACATTCCTGCCCGTCTGGCAGGCGGGAATGTTTTTTAGTGAATTGAAATGTTATCAAGCATTAAGATAAATTAATATTTTTTAAAAACATAAAAAACTTCAGAAATCATCAAAGGAGATTTATTGACAGCAAATTACACACACTAATCTCTTCCCAATAAAATGTCTATTTATGAGGAGTCTTAATTATTCCTGACATATTCCTCCAAAGTATTCCAAAGTATTTCTGCAGTTTTCATATCGTATGAATAGGATGTCGTTTTGGTTACTTTACTATTTGCATAATAAGAACCTGATTCTAAATCGCTACAATTACTGTCAATAAGATGAATATGAGTTTGAGCACCTTTTTCTTTTGATTTTCCAAATAATTTGAATATGGTTCGTGATAACCAGCCTGCACTTCTTCCTAATTGTGTATTTACCATTCCAGGATGAACTGAATAGAAAGATATGCCAGTATTGATAGATTGTTTTGATAGCCATTGCGTTAACATCAATAATCCTAGTTTTGATTGACGATAGGCTTTGAAACCTGAGAACTTTTGACGAAATTCAATATCCGAAAAATTAATGATTCCTTGGTGCAAGCCAGAAGATGTGAAAATAACCTTTGATTCTTGATTCTTGGGAATTATAACTTTTAATTCGTTGAACATTACAATCGGTGCTAGAAGGTTTACTTGAAGGGTTTCCTCTATTTTGTCAACGGTTTCGATAAATTGAAAATTCCATAAACCTGCATTTAAAACCATTATATCAATAGACGTATAAGTTTCCTTTATTGATTCGCAAGCCTTTTTGATTGAATCTAATGAGGATAAATCACACAAAACTTTATCTAATTTAACATTTGAGTTGATACTTGTTAAGTGTTGACTTAGTGTATCGAGTTTTTGTCTAGATCGACCCAAAATAATGACATTGTATCCCTTGCTAACCAAATGTTCGGCAACTACAAAGCCTATTCCTGAAGTCGCACCAGTAATGAGTGCTGTTTTATTATTATTCATCAATAATTATGTAAGTGTCAATTTATATCTAGTAATGATGTGTTATTTTACCGCTTCTAAAACATCAGAAATTAATGCATCATAATTCGGTTGGTCAAAGCGGGTCAATCCCAATCTTACTATTACGATGTCTTCGGAAGGGATGATAAAAATTCTTTGTCCTTGAAAACCGTCAGCGAAATACATATCTGAGGGAGCAGTAGGGTATTCTTCTTTGGTAGGAAGCCAAAACTGTGCGCCATAAGCACCTTCTGAGCCTTCAGCAATTTCTGCAGTGAATTGACACCAACCATCAGGAAGTAATTTTTCGTTGTTGTAGTAGCCATCATTGGCATACAACAAACCGAATTTTGCCCAATCTCTAGCGGTTGCCCAAGCGTAAGACGAGGCTACAAAATTGCCTTTTGCATCCGTTTCTAGGATAAACGAAGGTGCTCCAATTTTCTTAAAAAGTTGCTCATAGGGAAATTTGAAATAACTCTCATAATTTTCGAATCGCTGTCTTAATAATCCTGATAATAAGTTTGAACTTCCAGAGGAGTATTCCCAATGTTTGCCAATTTCACCTTCCATTTCAGAACTTTTGGCGTAAGAAATCATATCGTCTCTGTCGTACAACATTACTGTAGCTTCCGAAATATCTCCATAATCTTCTGTCCACTCTAAGCCAGAATTCATTTGTAACAAGTTTTTCAAAGTGATGTTTTTTCTATCATCATTTTTCCACTCTTTAAAAAGCGATTGCTCTACAATAGTTGAGATGTAGCGTTGTTC
>JAGYKU010000032.1 GCA_018401455.1 Flavobacteriales bacterium | reverse complement strand
TCGAAGTGACAAAAACATTATCAAATTAACAACTAACAACTAACCATTAACCATTAACAATTACCTAATTAACCCATTATCTAATTTCATCTATCAACTCCAAACCCCGAACCCCAAACAAAGAACTCCAAACAACGAACTCCAAACCCCGAACTCAACACCCCTTATACTCTGGCTTTCTCTTCTCAAAAAATGCTTTAATTCCTTCTTTGTGGTCATAACTTTGAGCCGCTTCAGCTTGTAATGCTCTTTCAACGTCAAGTTGTTGTTCAAGTGAATTGGTAAAACTTTGATTCAAGGCTCTCTTAGTTAATCCAATTCCTTTGGTAGGTCTTTGCGCTAGTGTTTTGGCATAGTTCAAAACCGTTTCTTGAAGATTTTCAGCAGGCACAACTTCGTAAATCATTCCTAATTCTTTTGCTTGTGTTGCAGAAATTTTATCAGCCATAAACATCATGGCAGTCGCTCTTTGCATCCCGACAAGTCTTGGTAAAGTAAAAGTTCCTCCACTATCGGGAACCAAACCTATGTTACTGAAAGATTGTATGAAATTTGCGTTTTCCGCAGCGAAAGTAATATCACAAGCCAATGCAATGTTGGCGCCAGCACCAGCAGCAACACCATTTACTGCACAAATTACAGGTTTTTCAATGTTTCTAATCAACTGAATTATGGGATTGTAAGTGTGATCTACAATTTCTTCTATTTTTGGAGCATTTTCTCTTGTTGCTTCTTCTAAATCTTGCCCAGCGCAAAAACCTCTTCCATTTCCAGTAAGAATAATCGCTCTTATTTCATCATTGTTTTTGCAATATTCTAAAGCAAGAATGGTATCGTCTGCCATCTCGAAATTAAAACTGTTGAGAACTTCCTGTCTGTTTAAAGATATGATTCCAACACCGCTTTCAACGCTGAATTCTATGTTTTTGTATTGTGTCATAATGATTGTATTTATGAGTTGGCTAAATTAAGAATGTTTATCGAAAATGGATAAACTTCCTTAGCATAAAAGCAAAATTGTTGAAAGTTTTTTGAGATTATGAATTTCAATAATACTCCTTACTCCAAATCTAAGTTGTGGTCTAATATATCTGAGGAATCTGATTCTTGACTCAAATGTTTGTTGTTGGCTGTTTTTTTCATAAGTAAATAGGCAAGACCAATAAAAAGTGCGCCAGACAACAATCCAATTGCACCTAAGACAAGAGTGTCTTCTAAAACGCTTGGTGCAACTATAAAAAGTACAATACCTGCAACAAATGCGCCCAAAAAATAGGCTACTAAAGGCACAAATGCCCAAACCCAAGGATTGAGTCCGTTTTCTTTTGCAAATCTATGGAAGCCTACACCACCTCCTATTATAAGTCCAATTTCTATCATGATTTCAGTTTACATTAATAATTTTTCATCTACAATATTAGGCAACGTAACTTTGAGCCCAGGTGTTCTTTCCATTTCTCTTTTAATAGCAAAAATCGCTTCCTCATTTCTAGCCCAACTTCTTCGCGCAATGCCATTGTTTACGTCCCAAAACAACATAGATTTCAATCTTCTGCTTGCATCCTCAGTTCCATCGAGCAACATTCCAAAACCACCATTGATAACTTCTCCCCATCCTACGCCACCACCATTGTGAATGCTTACCCAAGTAGCACCTCTAAAACTATCTCCAATCACATTGTGAATCGCCATATCAGCGGTGAAAGCGGAACCATCATAAATATTTGAGGTTTCTCTATATGGAGAATCTGTTCCCGATACATCGTGGTGATCTCTTCCCAAAACTATAGGTGCAGAAACGATTCCTTTAGCAATAGCTTGGTTGAAGGCCTCTGCTATTTTTACTCTTCCTTCTGCATCGGCATATAAAATTCTTGCCTGTGAACCTACCACCAATTTATTTTCCTGAGCACCTTTTATCCATTGGATATTATCTGCCATTTGTTGTTTAATTTCTTCTGGAGAAGTTTGCATCATTTCTTCAAGCACCTTACATGCAATGTCGTCAGAAATTTTTAAATCTTCTGCAGTTCCAGAAGTACACACCCATCTAAAAGGACCAAATCCATAATCAAAACACATAGGACCTAAAATGTCTTGTACATATGAAGGATATTTAAAGCGAATTCCGTCTTCTGCCATCACGTCTGCTCCTGCTCTAGAGGCTTCCAATAAAAAAGCGTTTCCATAATCAAAGAAATAAGTGCCTCTTTGCGCATGTTTGTTTACAGATTCGGCATGTCTAATTAAAGATTCTTGAACTTTAAGTTTAAACAATTCGGGTTGATTTGCCATCATTTCGTTGGATGCTTCATAACTCATTCCAACAGGATAATAACCTCCTGCTAATGGATTATGAAGAGAAGTTTGGTCTGAACCTAATTCTACGATGATATTTTCTTCATAAAACTTTTCCCATACATCCACAACGTTACCATCAAAAGCAATGGAGACAATTTCGTTGTTTGCTTTGGCTTTTTTAACTCTTTGGCAAAGTTCATCCAAATCAGAAATAATTTCATCTACCCAACCTTGTTCATGTCTTTTAAAACTTGCTTTTGGATTCACTTCTGCTGTCACAGAAATTACCCCTGCTATGTTTCCTGCTTTAGGTTGTGCGCCACTCATTCCACCTAGTCCAGCAGTAAGGAACAACACGCCTTCCTTGGAAGTTCTTGTTTTTTGAATTTTTCTAGCGGCATTCATTACAGTAATGGTTGTTCCGTGAACAATGCCCTGTGGTCCGATATACATATAACTTCCAGCAGTCATTTGTCCATATTGGGTAACGCCCAAAGCGTTAAATTTTTCCCAATCATCAGGTTTAGAATAGTTGGGAATCATCATTCCGTTGGTAACTACAACTCTTGGCGCTTCTTTATGAGAAGGAAAAAGTCCCATTGGGTGTCCGCTATACATCACCAATGTTTGCTCATCAGTCATTTCCGAAAGATACTTCATGGTGAGTAAATATTGTGCCCAGTTTTGAAAAACAGAACCATTTCCACCGTAAGTTATCAACTCTTCTGGATGTTGCGCCACTGCAGGATCCAAATTGTTGTGAATCATCAACATGATAGATTTTGCTTGTTCGCTTTTACCAGGATATTCTGCTATAGGTCGAGCATACATTTCATAAGTAGGTCTGAATCTATACATGTAGATTCTTCCATATTTTTCTAATTCCTCAGCAAATTCCTTAATTAGCACTTCATGATGTTGAGGTTCGAAATATCTTAAAGCATTTTTTAATGCTAGTTTTTTTTCTTCTTTAGTGAGAATCTCTTTTCTTTTTGGAGCGTGATTCAACTCAGGATTAAGAGGACGTAAAGTTGGTAATTCACTTGGAATTCCTTGTTGAATAAGTGTTTTAAATTCAGACATGGTTCTGTATTAAAATTTTTTCCAAAAGTACACATTGTTTAGTAAAGTAAAAAACAATAAATCAATCCAATTCCCAACTTCTAACTCCAACCCCACTAATATCCCATTTTCTCTCTTACCCTTCCTAAAGTAGCTTGAGCAACCGCTTTTGCTTTTTCTGCACCTTGATGAAGTACTTCATCTATTTCATTTTTATGATTCATGAAGTAATGATATTTTTCTCTTGCATCTCCAAATTTAGCAATAATAGCATCTAGTAAATCTTTTTTGGCATGTCCCCATCCATAGCCACCTGCTAGTAATTTTTGAGACATTTTTAAAACTCGTTGTGGACTTGCTACAGTTTTGTACAATTCATATACCGAAGAAGATTCTGGATTTTTAGGATCTTCCAAAGGTGTAGCATCCGTGATTATTTTTTTGTTAATGTTATTTTTTAAAGTTTTATCATCTTCAAAAACATTGATATAATTGTTTCTCGATTTACTCATTTTTTCACCATCTGTTCCAACAATTAATTGTGTTTCCTCTTGAATCTTAGGTTCTGGCAACACCAATAGTTCTTCTCCATAAAGATGGTTGATTCTCGAAGCAACATCACGAGTCATTTCGATATGTTGTAATTGGTCTTTTCCTACAGGGACAAAATTGGCATCATACAGCAAAATATCAGCAGCCATCAACATGGGATAAGAAAATAAACCGCTATTCACGTCCGAAAGCCTGTCTGATTTGTCTTTGAACGAATGTGCTAAGGTTAATCTTTGATAAGGGAAAAAGCAACTCAAATACCAAGTCAATTCAGCACATTCTGGCACATCACTCTGACGATAAAATACAGTTTTGGAAGTGTCCAAACCAAAAGCCAACCAAGTAGCAGCAACGCTATACGTATTTTCTCTAAGTTCTACACCATTCTTGATTTGTGTCAAAGAGTGCATATCTGCAATGAACAAAAAGGATTCGTTTGACCCAGTATTTGAAAGTTCAATTGCAGGTAAAATTGCCCCTAAAATGTTTCCCAAATGTGGTGTTCCTGTACTTTGTATGCCTGTGAGTATTCTTGCCATTTCTGTTTTTAAACATTATTGAAATGCAAATCTACTTATTATTTTTATTTCGAAGAAGACTTATAATATTCAAACTTCCCAATTTTAAAATGTTTGGTTATTTTATCCTCTTCCACTGTTGCTTCAAACGCCAAATCCAAATTGGTTTTTGCATCAATACTATTTGTGATTGAAGTAAGCAAAGCATCTCCATTTACTTTTTCTGTAGTGGGGTTTTCCTCTTTCATTATGATTTGCTTTGTTTTTACTCTCAAAAACTCTTTTACAGTGAGTGGTTTTGACGTTTTTACAGTTTCATCGAAAGCTAAATTTTCTTCTTTTTCTAAAATGTTTTCCAAAGTGTCTTTGAAATTTACATCTTTAGCAATAGGCATATCCAAAGGATTCGTTTTGAATTCTATATCTTTAATTTTAGGTTGGATTATAAACGAAGAATCCTTAATTTCTAAATCATCTTTTTGTTTGTTGACTTCCACAACTAGGTTATTGTCATGTTGTTGAACCTTATCAAAATTATCAGATTTTATTTTTTTATTTACGGGAACTAAAATATCTTCCTCTTTGTTACTGTTTTGATTTTGAATTCCAGAATCAATTTGTAGTTGCGCAAAATCTGGCAAGTTGTATTTTTCAATCTTTTTAGTAGAATTTATTTTCGCTCCCGATTGATACAACGTTTCGTATTCTTTGTTATTCGAAGTCCAAAGAAAAATAAACCCAATCAAACAAGCAGCGGCCAAACTTCCCCAATAGTACATTGGAATAGTTTTGTTTTTTCGGATGTTTTCTTTGTTGGGAAAAACAATTACTTCATTAGGTAAAATAGATTTTTGGTAGGCAACAATTAAATTTTCCACTTCAGGAAACTGTTGTTTAAATTGCAATAATTCTGAACTTTCTGAAGGTGTAATTACATTTTCCGTTTGTGCAATCACCAAATACTCGATGCGTTCAATCTTGGATAAATAATCTTTATTCGTAAACTCAACTTTTTCGGGAGTTAGATATTCTAATTCGGTATCTTCAAGGTCAATATTGAGTTCAGGATGTAATTCAGCAAACAATACGAGTTCCGCTGTAAGTTCCGCAGAAAGTTGTTGCTCGTAATAATCAAGCAAGTAAGCCTCGTAGTTATGTATATTGATGTTGCTCATATTACGGTTTCCAATGATCCTAAATAAGATTTTAATGTTTTTCTTGCTCTAAAAATTGTAATTTTTACCTGTGCTTCGTTTAATTCTAGTATTTCTCCTATTTCGTTGTAATTATACCCTTCATAATCTCTCAATGTAATCGCTGCTTTTTGTTTTTCTGGCAATAAATTTAACGCATTATTGATGATTTCACTTGCATCGCTGTATTGATTTTGATGATTGGGTTCAATATATTTTGTGGTTTCCGTAGAAAGCGGTTTTAGTTTTTTTATTTTGTCCAACATCGTTCTGTAAGCTGCAGTAAAGAGATAAGACTTGGCAGTTTCATAATTGATTTGTTCAATCTTTTCCCACATTTTCAAAAAAACATCTTGCACAATGTCTTTGGCATCGTCTTCATTCTGAATGTTTTTCAAAATAAAACGATAGACACCGTCTGAAAAAGAGGCTACACAATTATTATATTCTTTTTGCGTCATTTAATGTGTTTCAAAGGTAAGACGATTTACTTTCTGAAAAGTTACATTTTTTTTTAAGTTGATTATTTAGACTATAAGACTAATATTTTTTGTCCAACGTATTATGTCCAACGTCTTATGTACTAGGTCCAATGTCTTACGTCCAGTGTACTATCTACAAAGTCACATTTTCAATGCTCCATAAAAATCTAGCGTCTTTTCAATGTAACAATGTACTAATACTTTCAATGTAGCAATTTTCGTATGTCGTAACATCGTAAGTCGTGCTATCGTATTTTCAAATTGCCACATTTTCAAATTAGTTTCCATCCAACATCAACCATCCTCCATCAACCATCAAAAGTCGTCTGTCGTCCCTTTTTCTTACAAATCAATATTTTTTTTGTAAAAATAATCATTTGTCATTGCAATTAAATTAAAAATCCTATTTTTGCAAGTCCAAAAAAATAACAATGTCAGAAGATAAAAAAAATAACGAAGTTGAATCAGTAGAAATTGAAGCACCGTCTTCAGAACTGAGTAAAAAAGCAGGTCAACTTTCATTCTTAGAGAAAGCAGGAGAATTTATTCAAGGTAAAGCAAAAATATTTATTATCGCGTTTGGAGTTATTGCTGTAGCAATTTTAGGCTGGATAGGTTACCAAAAATTTATTGTTGAACCAGAAGATATCAAAACAGCAGAGTCTTTATATCCAGAAGAGTCATTTATGGTAGATCAACAAGATTGGTATGCAGTTATCAATGGTGATTCGCTTCAGACAACTCAAGGATTAGTTGCTAAATCGAAGAAATTTGAAGGTTATGCAGGTGGAGAAATCGCCAATTATAATTTAGGAATTGCTTATCTTAATAATGGACAACCTCAAGAAGCGTTGGTTGCTTTTCAAAAAGTAACATTCGAAGATGAAAATTTGGCTACATTGGCTCTAGGAGCTATGGGAGATGCAAGCATGGACTTGGAAAAGTATGCAGATGCCATTTCTTATTACGAGCAAGCTTACAAAAGAAGACCTAAAAACGAAATGACTGCGCCTTTGTATATGTTCAAACTTGCGAATGCAAGAGAATTGACTCAAAAATATGACGAAGCAGCTAAGTTGTATAACGATCTTATTCAAAATTTCCCATATTCATCTTTAGTGGCTGAAGCAGAAAAAAATCTTGTATTTGTAAATGCAGGAACTTCTATTTATGAATTGAAATAGTTTTTTTCTATGGCAACAGAGGGAAAAAACTTATCGGCATACGAGAAATCTTCGGTGCCTAGCGGGAAATATATGACTATTGGTGTCGTAGTTTCCGAATGGAACGAAGAAATTACCAATGGACTTTTAGAAGGAGCAACTCAAACTTTATTAGAAAATGGAGTAACTCCCGAAAATCTAATCGTAAAATGGGTGCCCGGTTCTTTTGAATTGCCCTTAGGTGCTCAATACCTTTTTGAAGAAATTGATTTAGATGGTGTAGTTTGTCTAGGAAGTGTAGTTCAAGGAGAAACCAAACACTTCGATTTCGTTTGTGAAGGTACAACTAAAGGTATCATGGATGTTTCTTTAAAATACAATAAGCCTGTAATTTTTGGTTTACTAACAGACAATACTTTTCAACAAGGTTTGGATCGCTCTGGTGGGAAACACGGCAACAAAGGAGTTGAATGTGCGGTGGCTTGTTTAAAAATGATTGCTTTAAAAAGATCTCTGTAGTTTTGCATTTATCATCTTCAAAAATAATTATTATTGATTGTGGAAGTTCGAAAGTTTCCGATATTCAAAGATGTCTTGACGAATTGAATATTGAGTTTGAAACGCACGTATGGAATGCTCTTCCCAAACACATAACTTCTGCGAAAGGTATTATCATCAGTGGAAATCCTATTTTGTTGACCAATACAGACCCACAACCTTATTTAGATAAATTTGCTTTTTTAAATGAATTTCAAAATCCAGTTTTGGGAATTTGCTTTGGACATCAAATTATCGGAATGCTACATGGTGCAAATATCAAATTGGGTCAAGAAGTAAGAGGTGTGGAAACCATCAAAGTGGTGAATTCCTCTCTTTTACTGAATGAATTGAAAGAAGAATTTCTCATGGGACAAGATCATCACGAAGAAATTGATTTGCCCAAAAGTTTCAAATTGATTGCCTCTTCTGATTCTTGTAAGGTGGAAGCAATGCAACATAAATTTAAACCAATTTTTGGAGTACAATTCCACCCAGAAGTAAGCGGAGTCCCTGGTTTGATTTTATTGAAGAATTTTATCAAAAGCTGTAATTAATTTAGTCCTTTTCATTTTTTTAAGTCAGTTTTTTTTATAAAAATTTCCTCGAGTAAAAAAATAAGTCTTGATGTCTTTTGGCTTTTTTGTGTTAACTCAAAAAATACATAAGACATTGTACATAGTAGCTTGCACAATATGTACCTCCCTAAATATGGTTGAACCTTAATAAAAACAATTATCTATTTTGAAGTGCATTTAGTTCTTCTTTATTGTTGAAAAGCTTCGTTAAAACTTGTTTTAAATCTAAAAATTTCAATATTTATTTTGTTCATCTTTGTACTTAAATATGGCACTCAATTATATTTGGATAGGGTTTTTCTTAATTGCATTTCTTGTTGCACTAACAAGGATGGTGTTGTACTATTTCCGTGATGGGCTAGGTCTAGAAGGTGTTTTGACAGAAGCCGATAAAACCGTATTTGCAGATATCGTTAATAGTACTTTTTCGATGGCTGAAACAAGTGTGGATATTTCTATTTACTTGATTGGTGTGATGACATTGTGGTTGGGAATCATGAAAATAGGGGAGTCTGCAGGTGCAGTAAAAATGGTATCTAAAGGTTTTGGTCCCTTATTTAGAAAACTATTTCCCGAATTGCCCAAAGATCATCCAGCACATGGAGCGATGGTGATGAATTTTTCTGCAAACATGCTCGGATTAGACAATGCAGCGACACCCATGGGACTCAAAGCAATGAAAGAACTTCAAAAAGAAAATCCTTCAGAAACAGTTGCTTCCAATTCTCAAATTATGTTCTTAGTGCTCAACACTTCTGGACTAACTTTGATACCTGTTTCAGTAATGGCATTGAGAGCATCTGCAGGAGCTTTAAACCCCGCAGATATATTTTTACCGATACTTTTGGCTACCTATTTTTCTACTTTAGTAGGTTTAATAGTAGTTGCCATTTGGCAAAAGATAAATCTTTTTAATAAAGTAATTTTATCTTATTTGGGGGTAATTTCAGGACTAATAGCAATAATTATTTATGGTTTTTCAAAATTAAATCCCGATCAAATTTCTACTTATTCTTCTATTTTTGGAAATGGGTTACTTTTTACAGTAATTACACTTTTCATCGTAATGGGGTTGAGAAAAAAAATAAATGTATATGATTCTTTTATTGAAGGCGCAGTAGAAGGTTTTGGTACTGCCGTGAAAATAATTCCATATCTGGTAGCAATGCTAGTTGGAATTGGAGTTTTTAGAGCATCTGGCGCAATGGATTTTTTAATCGATGGGCTAAGATGGGTTTTTGGGTTGTTTTTCAAAAGTTTAGAATTTGTAGATGCACTTCCAGTTGCAATGATGAAGCCTTTGAGCGGAAGTGGTGCAAGAGGAGCAATGCTTGAAGTCTTTAATAATTTTGGTGTTGAAGATATAAGAAGTAAAATGGCCGCTGCACTTCAGGGGTCTACTGAAACTACTTTTTATGTTTTGGCGGTTTATTTTGGATCTGTAGGGATTAAAAATTCTAGGTATGCCATCACAGCAGGTTTGTTGGCAGATTTAGCAGGAATTATTGCAGCTATCGTTCTTTCTTACATGTTTTTTCCTAAGTGATTAATTTTTTTGGTACAATAATTTCATTCTGGAATTAAAGAAACCTAAATTAACAAGAATATGAAAAAAGGAAAAAAAAGATTACTTATCTTGATATCGTTATTGGTAATCGTAGGCTCAGTATTTATTATTTTTCATGACAATGCTGATGTAGAAAAAATAGAAAAAGCACAATTGAAAGACATCGAAGAAAAGGTTCCTGAAAAATTTGATGATTTAAACGCATCATTTGAAGAAGAGTAAAGTTACTTTCCTTTTACTTTTCCAGTTTTTCTATCAAAACCATAAGGGCAATGTTTGCACCCGCTTTTGCAACAATAACCTCTTTTGAGATGATAAACTTCAGTAAAAACAATATATCCCTCTGGAGAATAATAAAAATCTTCTTCAGTTAATTTTGGCTTTTGGTTGAAGCCTGTCATATCCTCTTTTTCGCTCATTTAAGAATAGTATTCTAGTTGTTTTGTTATTTAGTTCTTTGTTATTTGGTTTTTATTTTCAACTTTTTTCAATATCCGAAGTATTTGCGAAGGTTATCTGATTTCAAATTTCATCAAAATATTCAGTTTACTAACCGCAAAGGGCGCGAAGAAATTACGCAAAGGTTCACAAAAGTTTTTATCTAATTTCATTTTCAAATTTAGTTTTTAGTATTTAGACATCTCCACAAGGTCGATGTGACAAGTACATTAAACCAATTATCTAATTAATTGTCTCACTTTTTCTGATTTCAAATTTCAAATTTCTGATTTCCTCTTTCCTCTTTCATATTTCCTATTTCCTATTTCAAAATCCCCACATAATATTCCGCAACATCTTTTCTATCAATAATTCTAGAAGAAATTATTTTAAAATCTAAATTTAATTTTGGGAAATTATTTTTGATTAATTCTGATTGTTCCTTGTTTAAAACCAAAGCGATGTTCTTATTACTTTCAATATATTTGATTAAACTATCATTTTGATTAATAATAACAATAGGATTATCTTTTTCAGAAAGGTAGAAAGGCAAACTTGGTTGACTTCCAGGTGCATGAGCGATTACAATTGTGGTAGAAGTCTCAATTTCACTCAAGACATATTCACTCACTTTTTTACTACTATTAATGTGTTCTACAAAAAATGGAGCAATTGTCCAAATACTCAACAATAAAAGAACATTGGTATAAGATTGAATGTTAAAAAAGGCTGTGTTTTTAATTTGAATAATTTGTATTACTAGCATTAAAAAATAGAAAACACCTACAGTCATCAAAGCAATAGATAAATTAGTGTTAATCTCAATAAAATATTGTGTAATGATAAGACCAACTGCAAAACCAAAATTTAGAACATAATGTATAAACATTGTCCAAATAGGTGGTCTAGTATTTTTTGACATCAACACATCCAAATATCTTCCCATCAACAAAGCCAAAGGTACGTGGGCAACAATTACATAAGCTGGAAGTTTGCTAGGTGAGAATTCGTAAATAAACCAACCAGAAATAAACCAACTTCCAACAGCAATAAGTGTAAAATCTTTAATGGCAAAACCTTTCAAACTGTCTCTAAAAGCATGGAAGAAATACATCGCAGAAAGCAAAAAGAAACCGAAAATTAAAACTATATGAGTTCCAAAAATGCCTTCCTGATCATACACACTTCCTGACACTCTTTTGAGGACATACCAATCATACATCCATTCTAGGAACTTTCCGCCATCTCTAAGGGTCGTAGCATAGCCCCAAAGAAAAACAGGAACAAGTGCTAGCGGCAGAAAAAACCATGGGTGAAATTTAAATAAGTTGAATCTGTTAGGATGAAAAATGAACAACATTATCGCAAAAATTCCAGTAAAAATAATTATGGGTGGTCCTTTGGTCAATAATGCCAGCGCAAAACCCAGCCAAAAATAGAAAACCCACTTTTTGGAAGGATTTAAGATAATATTAATCATTGCAAAACCACAAAGTGTGGAAAAAAACAACAAAGTAGCATCCGTTACAGATATTTTGGCAAGCGAAGTCACTAAAAATGAAGTCCCAAGTATGACCGTACTTTGAAAAGCAGCTCGAAGTCCAATTATTTTTTTACCTTGATATAATACCAAAAGTAAAGTACCTAGAATTGCCAAAAAGGAAGGAAATCTTACCGAAAACTCATTAACTCCAAAAATTCTATAAGCAACAGATATATCCCAAAAATGTAAAGGTGTTTTTCTATGATCGTCAGAAAAATAGTAATCAGGGACTAAATAATCACCCGTTTGGTTCATTTTTTTGGCAAATCCAGCATAAGCCGATTCATCTTGATCCCAAAGAGGTAATGACCAATTATTGATGAGTAAGATTGCAACGAGCAATCCAAAAGTTATCCATTGATTTTTATTCAGCAATTACAATTTCTTTTTTCAAAGGCAAAGATATACAAACACAATCAAAATTTAAGTATAGATTAAAAATGATAGAGCACTAGAAACGAATATTTCAAAATATCAAATTATCTTTGCAATATGATATACGAATTCAATGGTTTAAAACCAGTAATAGACGAAAGTGCTTTTGTGCATCCACAAGCCAACGTAACTGGAAATGTTTTTATTGGAAAAAATGTTTACATAGGTCCATTTTGTGCTTTAAGAGGTGATTGGGGAAAGATTGTTATCGAAGATGGATGCAATGTACAAGAAAGTTGCACTATTCACATGTTTCCTGGAACAACTGTTACATTGAAAGAAGGAGCTCATATTGGACATGGAGCCATTGTGCATGGTGGAACGATTGGTAAGAATTGTTTGGTTGGAATGAATGCCGTAATTATGGATGATGTAGTTATTGGAGATGAATGTATTATTGGGGCTTTGTGTTTTGTGCCTTCAAAAATGGAAATTCCTAATAGAAAAATTGTAGTGGGAAATCCAGCTAAAATCGTTAAAGATGTGAGTGAAGAAATGATTGCATGGAAAACAGCAGGAACCAATCTTTATCAACAATTACCAGACGATTGTAGGAATACACTAAGAGAATGCGAGCCTTTAAGAGTTCCAGAGACCAACAGACCAATTCAGGATGTAACGCTCAAAATTTGGAAAGAGACGAAGTGATTTGTAATTAAGTTCAATGCTTTTAAGTTAAAATTAGCATTTTTTCAAAATAACAACATTTTCAAAAAAAATACTAACTTTACCCACTCAAAGAAACAAAAAAATGAAAAAGATTTTAGTTGCCAATAGAGGTGAAATAGCCTTAAGAATAATGAAGACTTGTAGAAAAATGGGAATAAAAACCGTTGCTATTTTTTCTGAAGCAGATGCCAATGCACCATTTGTGAAATATGCAGATGAATCTGTTTGCGTTGGGCCTCCTCCAAGTAATCAAAGTTATTTATTGGGTGACAAGATTATAGATATTTGTCTTGAAAAAAATGTAGATGGAATTCATCCAGGTTATGGTTTTTTAAGTGAAAATGCAGAATTCACTAAAAAAGTAACCGAAAAAGGAATCACTTTTATAGGACCTTCTCCCGAAGCGATGGAAGTTATGGGAAGTAAGTTGGCTGCAAAAGCAGCAGTAAAAGGATATGGAATCCCTATGGTTCCAGGAATTGACGAAGCAATTACGGATATTCCTTTAGCATTAAAAAAATCTAAAGAAATTGGATATCCAATTTTAATCAAAGCTTCTGCTGGTGGAGGAGGAAAAGGAATGAGAATTGTCGAAAATCCAGAAGAGTTTGTACAACAAATGGATATGGCAGTAAGTGAAGCAATTTCTGCTTTTGGTGATGGTTCTGTTTTTATTGAAAGATATGTTGGTTCGCCAAGACATATTGAAATTCAAATTATGGCAGATCAACATGGAAATATTGTTTATCTCTTTGAAAGAGAATGCTCTATTCAAAGAAGGCACCAAAAAGTAATCGAAGAAGCACCTTCTGCTGTTTTGACTCCAGAATTGAGAAAAAAAATGGGAGAAGCAGCTTGTGATGTTGCAAGAGCTTGTAATTATTATGGTGCAGGTACAGTTGAGTTTTTATACGAAAATGGCGAATTCTTTTTCTTAGAAATGAATACACGTTTGCAAGTCGAACACCCAGTTTCAGAAATGATTACCGGTATAGATCTAGTACAAGAACAAATAAATGTTGCAAGAGGTTTGCCATTGTCTTTTACTCAAGATGATTTAAAAATTAACGGTCATGCAATCGAAGTAAGAGTTTATGCAGAAGATCCGAAAAATAATTTTCTCCCAGATATAGGAACTTTGGAAGTATATAGAAGACCTGAGGGAGAAGGAATAAGAGTTGACGATGGCTTCGAAGAAGGAATGGAGATACCGATTTACTATGATCCAATGATTTCAAAACTTGTTGCATGGGGAGAAACTCGAGAAATCGCCATTCAAAGAATGACCAAAGCTATCGAGGATTATGATATTGTAGGTATCAAAACAACAATGAGTTTCTGTAAATACGCCATCAATCACGAAGCATTTGTAAGTGGAGATTTTGACACAAATTTTATAAAGTATTTTTTCAAAGATGCCTCAATATTAGATGTAAATGATTCTGAAACACTTCAAGTAGCTAGTGTAATGTCTAATTATTTTATCGCTGAAGAAAATCCATCAGCAGATTACACACCATCAAATGATTCAACTGATTGGTTCAAAAATAGGATATAACATCTATTGTCTAACGTCTATTATCTAACGTCTAACGTCTATTGTCTAGCGTCTAATGTCTAACGTCTTTTCAATTTTCAAATTTAAGTATGTCGTTAAATCCTATGTCGTTAAATCCTATATCGTTAAATCCTATGTCGTTAAATCGTATGTCGTATAAAAACGTCTATCGTCTAATGTCTAGCGTCTATCGTCTAATGTCTATCGTCTAATGTCTATCGTCTAATGTCTAAAAAAATAAAAAATCGCAAACATTATTAGGAATTAAAAAATAAAAACTATCTTTGCACCCGAAATTAATTAATAGCATACCAATCACTAATAGTATTGTAAAATGTATTTGACAGAAAAAGTAAAAAAAGAAATTTTCGCTAAACACAACAAAAGTGAAGCGGATACAGGAACACCAGAAGGACAAATAGCTTTGTTCACACACAGAATTGCTCACCTAACTGAGCATTTGAAACAAAACAGAAAAGATTTCGCTACAGAGCGTGCTTTGGTTAAACTGGTAGGAAAAAGAAGAAGACAATTAGATTATTTGATAAAAATCGATATCGAAAGATATAGAGCTATCATCAAAGAACTTGGATTACGTAAGTAATTCTTTTGCTCTGAAAGTAGAGCAATAAATGTATTAGAGGGGACTGTTGCGCAATGCGTAATAGTCCTTTCTTGCTTTAAAAATAAATATAAATAACGTTCTCCCCTGAAGAATTAAGGAGAACATAACAAAACAAATAATGAATATAGTAAACAAAAAAATGACCTTGCCGAATGGAGTGGAAATTTCCATCGAAACAGGTAAACTAGCAAAACAAGCTGATGGTTCAGTTGTTTTAAGAATGGGCGATACGATGTTGCTCGCAACTGTTGTAGCAAATATTGACGTAAAAGATGATGTCGATTTTCTACCTTTAACTATCGATTATAAAGAAAAATTCGCTGCCGTAGGAAGATTTCCAGGTGGTTTCTTAAAAAGAGAATCAAGACCTTCTGATGAAGAAATCTTAACCATGAGAATTGTGGATCGTGCAATGCGTCCATTATTTCCAGATGATTTTCATGCGGAAACACAAATAATGATTCAATTGATTTCTTCTGATGGAGTTAATCAACCAGATGCTTTGGCTTGTTTGGCAGCTTCTGCCGCTGTTGCAGTTTCTGAAATACCTTTTAATGGGCCTGTTTCTGAGGTTAGAATCATCAAAAAAGGTGGTGTTTTTCATGTGAATCCTACATTTGACGAAATGAAAGGTGCAGAATTAGATATGATTATTGCTGGTTCAATGGATTCTATCAATATGGTGGAAGGCGAAATGAATGAAGTTTCTGAAGCAGATATGATTGAAGCAATCAAAACGGCACATACTGTAATCAAACAACAAATTCAATTACAATTGGATATAGCAGCTGAAGTTGCTAAAGCAAATCCAAAAAGAGAATATTCTCACGAATCTCATGATGAAGACCTAAAGAAAAGAATAAATGAATTTGCTTATCAAAAATGTTACGATGTTGCTAAACAAGGATTAGCAGATAAAGCAAAAAGAGCAGAACTTTTCGGTAACATCAAATCAGAGTTAATCGCTTTCTTAGGTGAAGAAGAAGTGGCTGAAAAGAAATATTTAATTAGTCAATATTATAAATCAACTCAAAAAGCAGCTGTTCGAAGAATGATGTTGGACAACAAAAGTCGTTTGGATGGACGTAAATTAGACGAAATCAGACCAATTTGGGCAGAAATCGATTATTTACCAGGTGGTGTTCATGGTTCTTCAATCTTTACAAGAGGAGAAACGCAATCTCTTACCACTTTAACTTTAGGTTCTAAATTAGATGTTCAAAGAAAAGACAATGCTTTACTAACGGACGATCAGGATTTTGTATTACATTACAACTTCCCTCCATTCAGTACTGGAGAGGCTAGACCAATCAGAGGCGTATCGAGAAGAGAAGTTGGACACGGTAATTTAGCTTTAAGAGCATTAAAGCCAATGATACCAGCTAAACCAGAAAATCCTTATACGATTCGTTTAGTTTCTGAAATTCTAGAATCGAATGGTTCTTCATCTATGGCTACTGTTTGTGCAGGTACTCTTGCGCTATTAGATGGTGGTGTGAAAATGAAAAAACCAGTTTCTGGAATTGCAATGGGGTTAATTTCTGATCCTGAAACAAAAGAATTTGTTGTGCTTTCTGATATTCTTGGGGATGAAGATCATTTGGGTGATATGGATTTTAAAGTAACTGGAACTAGAGATGGTATTACTGCTTGTCAAATGGATATCAAAATCGATGGTTTAGATTACGCTTTGTTAGCTCAAGCTTTAGAACAAGCAAGAGTTGGTAGATTACATATACTAGACAAAATTGAAGAAGTGATTGCGACTCCAAGAGAAGATTACAAACCAAATGTCCCTAGAATCGAAAGTGTTATCGTTCCTAACGAAGCAATTGGCGCTATCATAGGTAAGGGTGGAGAAACCATTCAAAACCTGCAAAAAGAAACTCAAACTACAATTTCTATTGAGGAGAACGAAGATGGGTCTGGTACTGTAGAAGTATTCTCAAACAATAAAGAAGGCATGGATGAAGCAATGCGTCAAATTAGATTGATTGCATTTCCTCCAGTAGCGGAAGTTGGGGCTACTTATAATGCTAAAGTGAAAAATCTTGTGGCATTTGGAGCATTCTGCGAGATACTTCCTGGAACTGATGCTTTATTGCATGTTTCTGAAATAGCTTGGGAAAGAGTTGAGAAACCAGAAGACTATCTTAAAGTAGGACAAGAAATAGAAGTCAAGGTAATCGGAAAAGATCCTAAAAACGGGAAAATGAAAATTTCTAGAAAAGTACTTATTCCAAAACCAGAAAGTGCTAACTAATTTTTTTACCTAGTTATTATTAATTCAAATCCCTTGTCATTATGTGATAAGGGATTTTTTTTAACAATTATATCTTAACTAAATTTTATATTTTTTTAACTTATTTAAAGAAAATGCAAGAAAAATTTGAAAAATTAAAAAATATGTTTACTTTTACGACTTGTTAATATAACCGAATAATACTGTATTTTAACTTAACTGATTAATTATCAGAACTATGAAGAAAATTTTACTCACATTATCGCTTGCCATTAGTGGTCTTTTTGCTACGGCACAACAAGATTATCAGTTCACACATTATATGTTTGATAATCTTTCTTTCAATCCAGGTTACGCAGGGATTACTAATTCGATTTGCGGTACTGCTTTGTTTAGACAACAATGGTCTGGATTTGATGGAAGTCCTCAGACCGCTTTACTAAATGTTCATGCGCCAGTTAAAATGTTGAGAGGTGGGATTGGATTGACGTATGTTAATGATCAGTTAGGATTTGAAAAAAATAATTTAGTAAGATTGTCTTATTCTTATCATCAGGGATTAGGTGTTGGTATTTTAGGGATTGGAATCTCTGCAGGATTTATTCAAAAAAGTATAGATGCAAATTGGATTACACCAGATGGAACTCCAGCGGCTAATGATGGTGCAATAGCTCAAGCTAATTCAAGTGATATGGCTCCAGATATCAATTTTGGAATTTTTTATAAAACACCAAATTTATACATGGGATTAAGTGCAACGCATTTAGGACAGTTTGATATGGATGAATTAAATTTGCAAAATGTACATCATTATTGGATTACAGCAGGATATGATTATCAAATCAATCCGGATTTTATGTTGAGGCCATCTATTTTGGCTAAAACTGATATCGCCTCTACTCAAATTGACGTGAATGTTAATGTTTTGTTTAAAAACATGGTTTGGGCAGGAGTTTCATACAGATTGGCTGATGCAATTGCTCCAATGTTAGGGTATCAAACTCTTGTAGGAGGAGGGATGTTAAGAATTGGTTACGGATATGATGTAACCACATCGGCATTGAGAAGTTATAGTAGTGGTTCGCATGACATAATGTTGAATTATTGCTTTAATATAGATAAACCACAACCAGTACAGAAATCAAAGAATCCTAGATTCTTATAAAAATGTTCTTAAAATTGAAACCAAAATCATTTAGCTCCGTTAAAGTCACTTCAAATGCCTACGGGTTGTTAACAAAAGGTAGTTGAAAACGGGTAAATAAGGAAGTTAAATCAAAAAGGGTAGCATGAAAAAGTTATTGTATTTATTAATAATCACCATCGCAGTGTCTAGTTGCGCTGATAATAACAGAGGTGAACTTGTAGGAGTTCTTGGAAGAAGGGCTTGGTATCATCCCGATTTATATGGTATGTTGTACATACCAGCAGGAGGTTTTACTATGGGTCAAAGCGATCAAGACGTTCCTTTTGCTCATTACACAAGAGCAAAAACTGTTTCTGTGCAGGCTTTCTACATGGATCAAACAGAAATTTCTAACAATGAATACCGTCAGTTTGTATACTGGGTAAGAGATTCTATTGCTCGAAGAATTTTAGCAGATGCTCAAGGTCCTGAAGGATGGACAATAGAAGTGCTTGATGATGAATTACAACCAAAAGATGAAAGTGAGTGGATTCTGGATTGGAGAACAAAACTAGATTGGGAAAAATATCCTGAGAATGATCAGTTTGAGTTCTTGGCGGAAATGTATCTTGGTGAAAGTGACAGGTTCTATGATAGATATGAAATTGATACTAGAAAATTAATGTTTGAATACTTTTGGATTGATATGCAAGAAGCAGCAAGAAAAGGAAGACCGTTAATCAAAAAGTTATCTAATGAAGCTGCTGAGTCAGATCCAGAACACCGTGTTAAAATGCAAAATGGGTTTTTACCTTTCCCTCAAGACGGGACTGTTCAACAAGGTAGAGATTTAAATCTTGGTGAAAGAAACTCTAAAGGTCAAAATAATGCTATTAGAGGTCACGAAGATAGATCAAGATTCATTATCCGAGAGTATATTAACGTTTATCCAGATACTTTATGTTGGATTCACGATTTTACATATAGTTTCAATGAGCCAATGACTAATATGTATTTTTGGCATCCAGCTTATGATAATTATCCTGTAGTTGGTGTTACTTGGCAACAAGCAAATGCATTCAATGTTTGGAGAACTCAATTGTTGAATACATGGAGAAGCGCTAACTGGGAATCTTATGTTCAAGACTTTAGATTACCTACAGAAGCTGAGTGGGAATACGCTGCTAGAGGTGGATTAGATTTAAGTCCTTATCCATGGGGAGGTCCTTATATCAGAAATTCTAGAGGTTGTTTCCTTGGTAACTTCAAACCAATGAGAGGAAGATATATGGAAGATGGTGGTTTTCATACTGTAGAAGTTACAGCTTATCATCCAAATGATTATGGGTTGTATTGTATGGCAGGAAACGTTTCAGAGTGGTGTAGCACTGCTTATGATGAATCGGTATATGAGTTTTCTCACGATTTAAATCCTCAATATACCTACCACGCGTTGGATCATGATCCTCCATCAATGAAAAGAAAAGTTATTAGAGGTGGTTCTTGGAAAGATATTGGGTATTATCTTCAAACAGGAACAAGAACTTTTGAATACCAAGATTCTGCTAAATCTTACATAGGTTATAGAAGTGTTATGACTTATTTAGGAAGAGGTGGAGCTAATAAAGATGAAGGAGGAATGAACTAATTCATCGAATTTTTGAAATGAAATCAGTAAAATCAAGTATAATAATTGTCTAACTAAAAAAAAGCAAGGAAAATGAGTGGAAATGGTTTTTTCGCAAGTAAGAGATTCAAAAACATCATGAAGTTCGTATACGGATGGGGTGGAGCAATCGTAATTATTGGAGCATTATGTAAAATTTATCACATTCCTGGGCCATTCTTGGCTGTAGGTCTAATCGTGGAAGCGGTGATATTTATTCTATCGGCATTTGAGCCGTTGCATGAAGAAGTGGATTGGACTTTGGTCTATCCAGAATTAGCACTAGGTCATTCTCAAGATGGAATGCACGGACTTCCAGAGGTGGAAGAAATCGAAGAAATCGATGGAGGTAGTGATTTATCTGTTGTAGAACAACTTGATAACATGTTGGCTGAGGCTAAAATTGAACCTGAACTAATCGCAAGTTTAGGAGATGGTTTAAGAAATTTATCTTCTTCTGCAGCAGGATTAGGTGATTTATCTAAAGCAACTGTTGCTACAGATGCTTTCGTTGGAAACATCGAATCAGCTTCAACAAGAGTAGGAGCATTATCAGAAGCATACGAAAAAGCATCTTCTGCATTAATGGGATTAACTAATACTCAAGAAGCAGGAGCTAACTTCGGTGAGCAAATGACTAAAGTTTCTGGAAACTTAGCAGCTTTGAATAATGTATATGAAATGCAATTGAAAGGTGCAACTGAGCACTTGAATGCTACTGAACAAATGTATGGAGGAATCAACGAATTGATGACTAATTTACATTCTTCATTAGACGATACTAAACGTTACAAAGAAACTATGGCTTCATTGAGTCAAAACTTGACTGCTTTGAACACTGTTTACGGTAATATGTTAAGTGCTATGAACGTAAATGTTAATGGATAATAAACTGAGTTGTATTAATTCACAAATTATTTAATTTATTAATCTATTAAAATTTATTAATTATGGGAGGAGGTAAAGAAACCCCAAGACAAAAAATGATTGGTCTGATGTACCTAGTACTGATGGCCCTTCTTGCAATGAACGTTTCGAAAGAGGTTATTAACGCTTTCGTTACGCTTAATGATAAAATTGAAGCAGGAAACAATATAATTAAAGGAACAATGGATGGCGCTTATGGTTCTTTCGAACAAGCTATTGCTGGTTTGCAAGCAACTGGTGGTTCAAAAGAAGATATTGAAAACATCAAAAAAATACAAGACCAAGCACTTCAGGTAAAAGAGTGGTCAAAAAGTTTAACTAATTATTTTGTCGATCAATCAAGCGAGTTAATAAGCTTTTCACAAGATGAGAATTTTGGTACAAAGCATGAAGGAGAAGCAAAAGGAGATAAACATTATGAAATAGATGAACAAGGTTATTTTCATTTATTTCCATTGATTCACTTGTCTAAAAAGGATGATTATGATGCTGCTACAAATATGTATGTTGGCGAAAGTCATGCAAATCCAAAAGGACAATATGTTGTAGACAGTATATTAGATTACAGAAATCGTTTATGTACTTTAATTGCTAATTACAAAGATGATAAAGGTCAAGAGTGGAGTTTTACACCACCAGATGTAAAATATGAGAAAGAAGGAGACCCTGAATCAATTAAAAAATTCAAAGAAGGTATTGAAGCATCACTTGCTACTGTAAATCCTGCTGATACAGCTTTGATAAAACAAATTTTTAGTATTCTTACACCACCTGAAAAAACTGATAATCACGGTGAAGAATATCCTTGGATTGCAAAACAATTTGATCACGCACCTTTAGTAGCTGCTGTAGCAATGTTTACAGCAATTAGATCTGATATTTTACAGGCAGAGAATAAAGCAGTAACTCACATAGCGAGTAGAGTTTCTTCTCCTAAGTTTAATTTCAACAAAATTGAACCATTAGCTTTTGCTCCTGCAAGTTACATCAATCAAGGGGATTCTATTAGATTGAAAGTTATGATTGCTGCTTATGACTCAACTGAAAACATGAAATTGGTTTACTGGCCTGATGATTCTACTAAAAGCGGAGAAGGTATTGCATATGAAGCTTCTGCTGGCTCTAGGTTGAAGTTACCTGGTGGAGGAGTTGGAGCTCATACTATTTACGGTAACATTGCGGTGAAAGAAAAAGGTGTTGAAAAATGGAAGCCATGGAAATTTGATTATTCTGTAGGCGCTCCTAATGCAGCTGTTTCTGCTTATGACATGAATGTACTTTATGTAGGTTGGGCAAATAGAATTAAAGTTGCTGCTGGCGGTTTCCCTCCAGATCAAGTAAAAGTTTCTGGAAGTGGTTGTACGATTACTAAAGAAGGTGACTTTTATATAGCAAAAGTATCTTCCGTAAAAGGAAAGCCTGAAATAACTGTTTCTGCTACTGATGAGAATGGAAAAACAACTCAACTTGAAAAGCAAGTTTTTAGAGTAATGCCGTTACCATTACCATACGTATTGGTTGGTGGTAATGGGCCTGATAAAACTACTATGCCAGTAGCTCAAGGTAAATCATTAGCCGGTATCGCATTAAAATTAGATGCACCATTGGATATTAAATATTCAGTTGCTAGTTTTGATTTGATGGTTACAGTTGGTGGTGCTCCCAAAAGAATGTCATCAGGTTCAGCTGCAATGTCAGCTGATATGAAAAAAGCTTTAAGTGCTCAATCAAAAGGTTCAATTATTTCTTTTACAAATGTAAAGGTAAGTGGACCTAATGGTAAAGTTTCCATACCAGGAGCTTCGTTTCAGTTAAATTAAAATTAAAAAATATGATAAAGAGATTTTTAGAAACCACCACTTTACTTTTATTATTTTTTAATGCTACAGCACAGTTGCCTTCAACAGGGGTGAGTGCAGGGTCAGGCGTTTTGGATGGTGTATATGTTCAAGAACATATCCCTACCAAAAGAGCGATTCAGTACACACATCTTAGAGAAGCTGATGTGATGTGGTCTAAAAGAGTGTGGAGGTATATTGATCTCCGTGAAAAACAAAATCATACACTTTATTATCCTCTTGAACCAATTTCGGATAGAATGTCTTTAATGGATGTTATTAGACACGGTATATTTGATGAGGGAAGTATAACAGTATATGGTATAGGTTTTGGTCAAGATATTGATGACCAATTTAGATATCCATATAAGAAAGAGAATATTAATGGAGTGATGGAAACTGATGCTGATTTAAAGTCTAGAATTATAACTGAGTGTTTTGGTTGTAAAACTCAAATAGCTAAAATTGATCCTTTAACTTTCCTTCCAGAAGAAGATCAGTATGGTAATCCAATTATGATTGATACCATTTCTGAATATTTATCGAGAGAAGTAATTGGGTTCAAAATAAAAGAAGATTGGTTTTTTGATAAACAGCGTTCTGTTATGGATGTTAGAATTATTGGAATAGCACCTGTTTTTCAATCAGAATGTGAAGGACAACAGTTTACCTCTGAATTATTCTGGTTATATTTTCCTGAATGTAGATATGTATTTCAAAATTTCTTTGTTTACAATCCTCACAATGATGCGCAACGTATGAGTTTTGATGATTTGTTCTGGAAGAGAGATTTTAACAGTTATATCCATAAAGAGAGTAATATATTTGATCGTTTAGTAAATCCAACTCATAGAGGAGTTGATGCATTATTGGAATCAGAAAAAATCAAAGGAGAAATGTTCAGAATGGAGCATGATCTTTGGAATCTATAAATTAAAAATCATATTATTTAAATATTACAAAGCCTGATTCAATTGAATCAGGCTTTTTTGTCCCTTTTTTTTATCCTTGCATTATATAAATTGAAAGGCAAAACATAAAGTAGTTTTCATGTTTACTTTTCACTTCAGCGCGTGAAGTTTTTTATAAATAGTTGTGTTGTATTAATTCAAACAAACTCAATTATTAATCTTTCATAATGAAAAAATTATTTTTCATTATGATTCAAAAACTTACAATTATGGCTGGTGCAAAAGAAACTCCGAGACAAAAAATGATTGGTTTAATGTATTTAGTATTGATGGCATTACTTGCTATGAATGTATCTAAAGAAGTAATCAATGCATTTGTTACCTTATCCAACAATATGGAAGACCAAAATTTGGATATGGTATATTCAAATCAAAATCAAATTTTTCAAATCAATAGTAAATTGAATCATCCAGAGATTAACGCTCAGGATAAATTAAAACTAAAAGCATCTTACGAAAAAGCAGTGGCTATTCATGATTTATCTAGAAGGACTGCAAATTTTTATATTTCAAACGCAGGAGAGATGCTTCAAGAAGGGCAAGAAGGTGAATGGCTTTATGATGCTGGTGATGGCTTTTTGGCAATCAAAGATTTGGTCGTTCACGAATATGATCGTAAAGATGATTACGACATTCCAACAAGGTTATTTGTAGGAGATAATCATAAAGTAATAAACGAAAGAGGAATTGAACTCATCACTAAAATTGAAAATTATCGAGATTCTATTTGCATAATGATTGCAAATTTTCAAGATGAACCCAATCAAAAAACATATAGTTTTGTTCCTCCAAAAATTTCTAAGGAAAACCAAACAGATACAGCTTATTTATTTGATCTTGAAAAAGCGTTAGAAACTGTTTCTGATAAACATAAACAACCTATTCGAGATATTTATAGATTACTTACTATGCCCAAAATGGTTGAAAATCACGGAGAAATGTATCCTTGGCAAGCAGGACAATTTGATCATGCTCCAATGGCGGCAGCTTCTGCAATCTTTACATCACTCAAAAGTAGAGTTTTGCAAGCGGAAAAAATAGTATTGAACAGTTTGAACGAAAATAATGAAGCTCCTTTAATGAAGTTTAATAAAATTGAATCTCTAGCTTTTCCAATACTCGCTATATAAATAAAGGCGATAGTCTAGATTTGTCTGTAATGATAGCAGCTTATGACTCTACAAGCAACAATCAAATTCGATATTGGATAGATGATACTCTTAGAAATCCAGAAAATATGCTAGTTTCAGATTTAAATGCGCTAAAACTCTCTGGAAATATCGGAAATCATTTAATTGTAGGAGATATTGCTGTTCAAACAAAAAATGGATTAGAATGGAAACCATGGAAATTTGATTTTGCTGTAGGTGCTCCTAATGCTGCAATTTCTTCTTATGACAACAATGTTTTGTATGTAGGATGGAAAAATAGAATTAAAATAGCCGCAGGAGGATTTCCTCCTGAAAAAGTAAAAGTTGCTTGTAAAAATTGTTCGGTAACCAAAGAAGGAGAGTTCTATATAGTAAACGTGTCAACCATTAGTTCCAAACCAGAAATATCAGTATCTGCCGAAGATGAAAATGGAAATATTGTACCATTAACAAAAGAGCTTTTTAGAGTTATGCCATTGCCGTTACCAAGTATTTTAGTAGGAGGAAATGGACCAGACAAAACTTCAATGGCTTTATCACAAGCGAATTCACTATTAGGAATTGCAACAAAAATTGAATCCACTTTAGATATTTCTTATTCAATCGAAAGTTTTGATTTAATTGTTTCAGTGGGAGGTACACCAAAAACATTGTCATCCAGTTCAGCAGCTATGACAGAAGAAATGAAAAAAGCACTAAAAGAACAAAAAAAAGGGGCTTATATTTCTATAAATAATGTGAAAGTAAAAGGACCTAATGGCAAAGTTTCCATTCCAGGAGCAACTTATAAACTGAATTAGAAAGAAAGGCTTTATAAATTTCAATGTTTTAGAGAATTTAACTTTTTGATTAGCATATATATTTTAAAATATTTTATAAATTCAGAATGATAAAAAACATATTTCTAATGATGAAATATGTTTTTTTTTATTTAAAAAGTTGTTTTTCTGATTTTAATTTTATATTATTGTTGTGCCTAAAGTCAAAAAAGTAAACTACATACTTTACAATAACTTGTAAAATAGTATAAAACATTTGCTTTGGAGACCAACAGAACTAACCAATCTAACAAACCTTTACTATGAAAAAATTATTTTTTGCAATCTCATTGATGATTTTTGGAAATCAATTCATCAATGCACAAAATGTCTATGAATCTTATCAAGATGGAGTTTTAATTTTCCAGTTAAACATACACGAAAGAGAAGTAATTAAAAGTAAAAATGGAATTGTTGAAATAGAAAAAATTGAATATTTGAATCAATTGAAACAACAATTTGGAATTCAAGAAGTAAAACAACTTTTCCCTAATCATAAAGATGCCAAGTTAGAAAGAACTTATCAAATTGAATTTGCCTATGCAGATAAAATTGATGCTTTTGTTAGAATTCTAGGAGGAAATGAGAAAATAGAATACGCTGAAAAAAAAGAATTACATCATACCACATTAACACCTAATGATCAGTTTTTTGTTAATGCAACCAATAATGGTCAATGGGCTTTATTTAGAATTAATGCCCAACAAGCGTGGGACATTTCAACTGGTGATGCAGGAACAATAGTCGCAGTAACTGATAATGCAATAAATGTTAATCATCCAGATTTAGTGAACAAAATGTTGCCCGGACATGATGCTACAACAGGAGGAAATAGTCCTTTACCCTGTGGGTCTAATGATGGTTTTCATGGTTCACATGTTTCTGGAATAGTAGGAGCTCAATCCAACAATACGATTGGTATTGCTAGTATAGGATATAACATAAGCATCTTACCAGTAAAAATTGGAAATTGTAATGGAGCATTAACTGCTGGTTTTGAAGGAATAGTTTGGTCGGCTGATAATGGTGCGGATGTTATCAATATGTCTTGGGGAGGTGCAGGTTCTAGTACCTACGGTCAAAATGTATGTAATTATGCATGGAATCAGGGAGCCATTTTAGTTGCTGCTGCAGGAAATGATGGCGTAAATTCGGTTTTTTATCCAGCAGGCTATAACAATGTTATTTCTGTAGCATCTTCAACAACAAATGATGCTAAGTCAAATTTTTCAAACTTTGGTGCTTGGATTGATATTACGGCTCCAGGTTCAAGTATTTTGAGTTGTAATGCTGGTACAGGTTATCAAGTTACGCAAGGAACTTCTATGGCTTCGCCACTTGTAGCTGGATTATTAGGTTTGATGAAATCTCACGCACTAAGTGCAACAAATACAGATTTGATTAACTGTTTGTACAGTTCTGCAACAAATATTGATGCGGCAAATCCAAGTTTTATAAATCAATTAGGAGCTGGAAGAATTAATGCCCATCAAGCAATGATTTGTGCCAATAATTTTACCTTAACTTTAGATGCTGCTATTTCTGATATATCTAGTCCTGTTGGAAATTTATGTACAGATACCTACACTCCTTCAGTAACTTTAAGAAACTTGGGAAGTACAACTATTACTTCAGCAACCATTACTTATCAAGTAAGTGGTAGCGGACCTCAAGTGTTTAATTGGACTGGAAGTTTAGCATCAACACAATCTCAAGTGGTTTCATTACCAAATATTACTTCTCCAAGCGGAAATTATACATTTACTGCAACTGTTTCAAATCCAAATGGTGGCTCAGATCAAAATGCAGCAAACAACTCACTTTCAACCAACTTCTCAGTGATTCCCAATGGTGATCAAGTGACTTTAAATCTACTTACAGATTGTTATGGAAGTGAAATTACGTGGAATATAGAAGATGATCTTGGTAATTTAATTATTTCTGGTGGACCTTACACTGATGTGCCTGGCGGACAAAATAACACGGAAACTTTCTGTTTAGCTCCAGGTTGCTATACTTTCAATATTGCAGATACTTATGGTGATGGAATGAATGGGGCGCAATGGAACGGATGTAGCGTGAATGGAAATTATTCCATTACAGATGGCTCATCAAATGTTTTGGTGCAAATGACTGCTCCTAATGCTGCATTTGGAAATGGTACAAGTCATAATTTTTGTTTGGCTTCTCCTTTAGCAGATGATGCCGGAATTACATCAATTACAAGTCCTTCTGGAGGTGTTTGTAATACTTCAATAACTCCAATTGTTGAAATTCAAAATTACGGTAATCAAAATCTAACAAGTGCCATTATAAGATATCAATTAGGAAATGGAACTTTACAATCTTTTGCTTGGTCAGGAAATTTAGGCGTGAATCAAGCAACTCAAGTTACTTTACCATTACTAACTGCTAGCAATGGTTCTCAAACATTTACTGCATATACTGTAAATCCTAATGGAAATACAGATTTAAATAATCTAAACGATACATCATCAGTAAGTGTAGTGGTTTATAATACCTCATTACCTTTGCCTTTTACAGAAGATTTTGAGAATGGATTTGCCAATCAAAACTGGTTAATCAATAATCCAGATAACTCTTTTACATGGGAAATTGCAACCATAACTGGAACAACACCGGGAAATCAAGCAGCAAAAATGAATTATTTTCAATATGCAGAACAAGGCAGAAGAGATGAAATGATTACAGCACCTCTAGATTTCTCAACCCATTCTACAGTTGATTTATATTTTGAACACGCTTACAGACGATATGACCAAAATAGTTCTGATTCTCTTATAATATACGTATCTTCAGATTGTGGTCAAACTTACAATAGAGTTTTTGCTGCTGGTGAAAATGGAACAGGAACTTTTGCCACAGCCACAACAACCACAGTTTCATTCACCCCTGCCCAAACAAACGAATGGTGTATGGGGACTGTTGGGGCAGATTGTTTTACAGTAAATCTAGATGCTTATGCTGGTCAATCAAGCGTGTTGGTTAAGTTTGAATCATACAATGCTGGTACAAATGGAAATAATTTATTTATAGACAATATAAATATTGACGGAACACTGTCACAGACTTGTCCTACAAATCCTTCGGCTAATGTTTCAAATATAAATTGTAATGGAGCAAATAACGGTACGATTACGCTTTCTGCTTCAGGAGGTGTAGCACCTCTTACATATAGTATTGATGGAACAAATTATGTAAGTTCTAATCAGTTTTCAAATGTGGGAGCAGGTACTTATACAGTATATGTTCGTGATGCAAATAGTTGTGAAGTTTCAACTACAGCAACAATTTCTCAACCAACTGCTGTAACACATAATGCTGTAACTGTAAATGCTACTTGCCAAGCAAACGATGGACAAATTACTGTTTCTGCGAATGGAGGTACACCACCTTATTTATATTCAATAGATAACAATTCGACTACTCAAACTAGTGGAACATTTACTGGTTTAGTTGCAAACACATATCTGGTTGTAGTAACAGATGCAAATGGATGTGCAACAAATGCAATTTCTGAAACGATTACTGCTCCAGGTGCTCCAACTGTAACATCAACTCCTATTGGTACAACATGTAATAATAGTAATGGTTCTATAACACTAACAGCATCAAACGGAGCAACTCCATATTCATATAGTATCGATGGAGGAAATAATTTTCAAACTTCAAATGTATTCAATGGATTAGGTTCAGGAACATACAATATTGTATTACAAGATAACAATGGTTGTCAAGCATTTAATTCTACTACAATTTCTAATACTGGAGGTAACTTCACTTTGGTGGTATCAAATGACGAAACAATTTGTGAAGGCAACAATACAACAATCTCTGCTTCTGGAGCAGGAACAGGAGCATCGTACTCATGGGATAACGGATTAGGTAATGGAGCATCTCAACAAGTATCACCTAATGTTCCAACAACCTACACTGTTACTGCAGTAGATGCTGGAGGATGTTCTCAACAAGAAACCGTCACAATTAATGTGCTTTCTACTCCTAATGTTACTGTTATTGCTACAAGTGATACGATTTGTAGTGGAGAAACCATTACACTTGTAGCAAATGGTGCTCAAACTTATTCATGGAATACTGGCGTAAGCTCTAGTGCTTTGACTGTTTCACCAAATGCTACTACAAATTATACTGTGATTGGTCAAAATGGAAGTTGCTCGGGAACACCAGTAACTACAGAAATATATGTTTATTCTTCTCCAATTGTCAATGCAAACGCTGATGTAACTACTGTAAATGTTGGGCAAACCATCAACTTTGACGTTTCTAATTCCAATGCTACATCATATACATGGGATTTTGGAGATGGAAACAACGATACTCAATCGAATACAAGTCATTCTTATGCTTTTCCTGGAACTTATACGGTAACTTTAAGTGGGTCAAATGACGAATGTTCTGGTTCTGATCAAATTACCATTGTAGTAGAACAAGGATCTGACGTTGGTCTAAATACAATTGAAGGAGTTAACTTTAGTTTGTATCCAAACCCAACCAATGCTGAATTTAATATTGTAATCCAAACTCCAGAAGCACAAAGTTTTGAAGTGATAATTTATGACATGCTTGGAAAAGAAATTGAAATGAGAAGACAATTGATTTCAAACCAAGATGTAATTACTTTCAATATTGCTCAGTTTCCAAATGGAATTTACTGGGTGAAACTTCAGAACGCAAATGAATCTGTGGTTAAGAAAATAGTATTGAATAAATAGTTTTTTTCATAATAATAAGGATAAAGGCTGTTCATTTTGGACAGTCTTTTTTATTTAATGGGATACATTTTCTATTGCATAATATGGGTTTAAGGCTTAAATAAATCTTTTAATGCATAATGAGGGTTTTTTATGGAATGATTTTTTCATACTTTTGAATTGAAAATCAATGAACCAATGAACTTTAAAATACGAATTACAATACTTTTAATAGTTGCATTCTTTTCTAAGAATATTGCGCAACAA
>JAGYKU010000031.1 GCA_018401455.1 Flavobacteriales bacterium | reverse complement strand
CCATTGATGGACAAAATTGTGTTAATGCTATTTGTGGTATTATTGAATAATATTGTACAATGTACAAAGTCTTATGTATAATGTTAAAAATGTTGATTTAACATCAAACTAAGAACCACAAACACCAAACCATCTAAACCACCTCTTCAAACTGCCCAACGATACCATCCAAAACTTCTAACAATTCTTCATGAGTTTCCAATGATACCAATTGTGTTCTCACAGGTTTGAAATTTTCGATTCCTTTGAAATAATTGGTATAATGTCTTCTCATTTCCACAATTCCTAACTTTTCTCCTTTCCATTCTACAGAAAAATTAAGATGTTCTTTGGTTACATCAACTCGTTCTTGAAGTGATGCAGGAGGAGGAACTGTTCCTGTTTTGATATAATGTTTTACTTCATTAAAAAACCATGGATTTCCAATAGAAGCCCTTCCAATCATAACTCCGTCCACACCGTATTTGTTTTTGTACTCAACAGCTTTTTGTGGTGTGTTGATGTCTCCATTTCCAAAAACAGGAATGTGTAATCTTGGATTATTTTTCGTGTCTGCTATTAAACTCCAGTCTGCTTCGCCTTTGTACATTTGCTTTCTTGTTCTGCCGTGAATCGAAATTGCTTTGATTCCTACATCTTGAAGTCTTTCGGCAACTTCTACAATGTATTTGGTGTTCTCATCCCAACCCAAACGTGTTTTTACAGTTACAGGTAAGTTGGTACTTTTTACAATTTCTGCAGTAAGTCTTACCATTTTTGGAATATCCTGAAGGATTCCTGCACCTGAACCTTTGCATGCCACTTTTTTTACGGGGCATCCATAATTGATATCTAAAATATCAGGACCAGCAGCTTCGCAAATTTCAGCAGATTTTCGCATCGAACTGATTTCATTTCCAAAAATTTGAATGCCCAAAGGTCTTTCATATTCGAAAAAGTCTAATTTTTGAACACTTGATGCAGCATCTCTAATCAATCCTTCAGAGGAAATAAACTCCGTAAACATAAGGTCTGCACCATATTTTTTGCACAATGCTCTAAATGGTGGATCGCTCACGTCTTCCATCGGAGCTAATAAAAGTGGAAAATCACCTAATTCTATGTTGTCTATCTTTACCAAAAGTGTATTTTTGAACTGCAAAATTAATCAACCTTTTGAAAAACGGCTTACTTCATCATACAAAACCTTGGGAGAAAGTGCTTTATTTTTTCTCTTTCTTCTTTTTGAGTATCATTTTGTACTCGATATTTACTGTTTTGTTTTGTAATACCGTTTTGGGAGTTGATTTGGAAAACTTCGATAGCAATGATTTTTCAAGTATGGAAACCATTCGCTTGAATAAAATATTGAATTTTATTTCGCATATCTTTCTTTTTATTTTGCCTCCATTGTTTTATGCTAAATTAATTAGTTTCGAGCCCAAGGAAGTGTATTTGTTTAGACCTGCGCACAAGTTTTATTGGATGATTTTCCCTTTAGGGCTAATTTTTCTAACTATTTTGAATGGCTTGCTTTTCGAATGGAATCACAGCCTTGATTTTAGTTTTATTTCGGATGAATTTCAGGAGACATTAGTATATGAGCAAGCGGTGAGAGAAAAAGCCATTTATGCTTATGTAGGTACAACATGGAAAAGTTATTTTGTAAACCTATTTCTCATCGCGCTAATTCCCGCAATAGGAGAGGAGTTGACATTTAGAGGCGTTTTGCAACATCTTATAGGTAAAGCCACCAGCAATGTTTATGTAGGTATTGTAATTTCTGCTTTGTTGTTTGCTTTGATTCATTTCCAACCTTTTAATATCATTCCCATTTTCGTGTTGGGATTGGCGTATGGATTTATAGTGATGTACACAGGTAGTATTTTGATAACCATAGCACTTCACTTTGCCAATAATTTCATTTCCATCACCATGATGCACCTTACTAGATATTACGGTTGGGAAGAATATTCAACATCTGTTTTTATTGACTTAGCCATTGTTTTGGCTGCTTTTGTTTTGATTTTTTATATCCTAAAAAACAAACCAGAACTTTCTAAATGGAACGAAGTAAAAGGAATTTATTTGAGGTAGAAATTAAACGTAAACTAAAATCAAATGTCAAAAAATCAATTAAAACACTTATGTATTCTTAGCGTTTTTATTGTTGCTTGTTCAACAAATGAAACTTCAAATAAAACATCCGAAAATAAAAATGAACTCTTAAGTAAAGCACTTCAAGATACCATTAAACCTATTGATGAAGAGGAGTTTTTGATTTCTTTTATGGATGAAGATGAATGGGAATATGGATACAAAAATTTAAAAGGAGATACGATTATTCCATTGGGGAAATATACCGTTTGTTTTACAGATACTTTCAAAACCTATGCTATTGTCATTCATCCAGAAAATGGAATGGTTGCTATTAATAAGAAAGAAGAAATTATGTATAATGTTTTTGTTTACGACAATGGTCCAGATTATATTTCTGATGGACTTTTTCGTATCGTAAAGAATGATAAAATTGGTTATGCAGATTCCCAAACAGGGCAAATTGTAATTGAGCCACAATATAAATGTGCTTGGGAATTTGAAAACGGAAAAGCCCAAGTTGCAAATGATTGCAACATTCACAAAGACGGAGAATATTCAATTTGGAAAAGTGATAATTGGTTTTTTATAGATAAGAACGGAAATAAAGTTAAATGACCTTTACCTGAGTTCTAATTATACTTATTTAAAAAGTCTTTCTTTTATAAAAAAGTGAAAGAAACAGAATTAAAACTAAAATAAAATCAGAGTTGTGTTTTTGTTCACGCTGTTTATCTTCTTAGCATTGGCAAAGAAGTCTGTTTCCCACTCTGATTTAGTAAAAGTAATGATGGCTATAGTCAAACCAATTCACACAAGTTATTAATCATTGCGAAAAGCATTTTTGAGAGTTCATCACCTTTAATTATCAATTGCTCCTGACTTTGAAACTGTTTTCTTTTATTTTTATAAAACACCTACAATATCTTTAAACTATAATTTTCGATTGAGTTTTTTAGGTGTCCCATGCCTTTTTTTTCTTATTTTTAGTAATATATTGCACAAAAAAAGCCATAGAAAAATAAATTTCTATGGCTTCAATTTAACTTGTAGAGAAATCCTTATCTTATCACGGTAACGTGTCCATTCATTTTCACAGGACTTCCATTAACATCAACTGTATTCAACTGCCAAACATACACATCTGTTTGAACTGGAACATTTTTATGCATTCCGTCCCATTGAGCTGTCGGGGAATGACCTTCCCAAATAATTTCACCCCATCTATTGAAAACGTAAATATCAAATACTTCAACGTCTAGTCCAATTCCTCCAACAAAGAAAAAGTCATTAGTTCCATCACCATCAGGTGAGAATGCATTGGGAACGTATATATTCTGATCTGGTTTTACTGTGTATGGAATTTCAATATAGTCTGTACAACCAAAAGCATTGAAAATAGTTAACCCTACATTATAAGTACCTGGGAACTCATAGAAATGTGAAGGATTCTGAATTGAATCATCAAAATTACCGTCACCATTAAAATCCCAATACCATTGGAAAGCATCTGAACTAAGATCTGTAAAATCAACATAAGGATTTGTCATAGTTGTGGTTTCTGGATTAGCAGTAAAATTAGCAATTGGATTACTATATATTTCTACACCATCAATTTCACTAACTAAAGTGACACATCCTTCATCTGAGATAACTTCTAGACAAACATCATAAACTCCAGGGTCGTTGTAAGTGAAGCTTGCAGTTGTATTGGCAGAACTTAAATCTTCTGTGCCATCACATTGAAAATCCCAGTTGAAAGTAGTTCCTATATCAGAATTAGCAATAAAGTTTATAGTTCCTGGAGCACATTCATTAGGGTTTACAACATTCAAAAATGCACTTGGGTTTGGATTTAAAGAAATTTGAATCGTATCAAAAGCAGGTGTAGAACATCCGTCTGTTAATTCTACGATATAACTTGTAACGCCTGTAGGTGAAACATCAAGTGTTGGTCCAGCACCTATTGCAGGTCCAGGATAATTATTTTGATACCATTGATATTGATAAGGATCTCCGCTACCTCCTGAATAAGTTCCAGATATCAAATAATTATCACCTTCACAAATAAACAAGTCGGCTGGTAAAGTAACTTGTAAGGCTGGAGTAACAGTAATAGGTATGCAAGAAATATCAGAAAGACATCCATTTCCATCTTCTACTCTAAAGCAAAATTCTTGAGAGAATTCAGGGCTAACCAAAATTGGCCCTTGACCAGTAAACCCAGCTGTATTTGCTCCTGTCCAATTGATTGTATATGGAATTGTACCTCCAGCTCCAGATGCCCAAATTTGAGTTTCTTGCCCGAAACAAATGGTTGTACTTCCATCTGGAATAGAAACCAGTTGGTTAGGTTGAGTAACGTTTACACAACTAGTAGTTACACAACTATTGGCATCTGTAATGGTAACACAATAATTACCTGCATTGATTCCTACAGCAGTTTGAGAAGTTTGTCCATTAGACCAAGCGTAGTTAAATGGAGCAGTTCCACCACCAAAGTCTGGAGTTGCAGAACCGTTGCTCAATCCGTTACAAGAAGGTGAAACAAATCCTACTGTACTTATTACTGGACCAGCAATATTTACAACATTTTCAAGTGTGTTATAGGTGCATCCGTTTGCATCGATTACCGTCCCTCCGAAATTTCCAGCACAAACTCCAGTAGCTGTGATTGCAGTTTGTCCATTGTCCCAAAGGTAGGTATAAGGAGCCGTTCCTCCAGCAGGAATATAAGTAACTTCTCCATTACAATCACCACAAGTGGCATCTTGAACAGTCATTGTACCAGTAAGTTCAGAAGGAGAATTTATTGTAACTCCAATGTTTGTAATACAACCATTAGCATCAACAGTCTGAATATTATATCCTCCAGCAGCTAATCCAGTAGTAATTGTACTTGAAGAAACTAAAGGATTCCATGTATGAAGATATGGAGCGGTACCACCTGCAACACTAATGCTTGCTTGACCATTTGTAAGTCCAAAACAAGTAACATCAATTTCTGTAAGAACAGATGTTACCAAAGGATCTGGTTCGGTAATCGTTACTGATGCATTAGATTGACATCCATTATCATCAGTGATAGTAACTTGATAAGTCCCAGCACATAAATTTCCATTAAAGTTTGTATTTGCTCCATTTGTCCATGCAATTGTATGAGGCAAAGTCCCTCCTGCAGATGATACAGTAGCATTTCCATCACATGCTAGATTACAGCTAACATTTTGAGAATTTGTTATTGCTGAGTTTAAAGCATTTGGCTCAAAAAGACATTGAGTATTGGAAGCAGCACATCCAGCATCATCAATTACTGTAAGGGTATAACAACCATTTCCAATGTTAGTTAATGAAGCTGTGTTATTAGCAATGTTATTTCCATTATTATCCCAAGCATATGTAGCATAAGGTAATGTTCCACCTGTTACAGTCATATTAATTTCTCCATCTGTAAGTCCATTACAAGAAGGGTCTGTTAAATCATTAAAAGTTACAGTTGGACCTAAAATATCATTTATATTTACAATAGTATCGAAAACACAATTATTGTTGTCTGTAACAGTAACAGTATAAGTCCCAGCCAACATGTTTACAGCACAAGCAGAAGTTTGTTGATTTGGGTCATTCCAAACAAATTGGTATGGCAATACTCCTCCTGAAATATTCACACATACATTACCATTGTTTTGACCACAGTTTGAATTTGTAACATTAACGTTTGCTGCAATTTGATTTGGTTGAGTTATTACGATATTTTCTGTAAGAACACATCCATTATCATCTGTTACTGTAACATTATAATTTCCTGCAAAAAGATTTGAAGCAACTGCAGTTGTTTGAAAATTTAAATCATCCCATTGATATGTATATGGAGCAACCCCACCACCAACAGAGAAGGTAGCTTGACCATTTTGCAACCCATAACAAGAAACATTAACATTTGTCATGTTACCATTCATTGCTGTTGGTTGAGTAATCGTTGCATTCAATGTAATTTGACACCCATTTGCATCAGTAACATCAACAGAGTAATTTCCAACACATAAGTTAATTGCTGTAGGGTTGGTAGAACCATCAGACCAACTAAAGGTATAAGGAGCAGTTCCGCCAGTAATATTTGCATTAGCAAATCCATTGCACAATCCATTACAAGTAACATCTCCTACTAAATCGATTGTCCCAGATAAAGTTGTAGGCTCAGTTATTGTTGTAGTTGCAGTAGCGATACACCCTGCATTATCAGTCATTGTAACTTCATAATTTCCAGCGCACAATCCTGAAGCAGTAGCAGTAGTTTGAGAATTACCATCATTCCATAAATAACTTACTGCTCCATTATTATTGTTGAAAGTAGCAGTTGCCGTTCCATCACAAACACTATTACACAACAAGGGAGTATTATTAGCAAAAGCTACAAACTGTAATGGGTCAAATAAATTATATTGAGCAAATGTATTACAACCAACGTCATCCGTAATAACGACTGTATAACTTCCATCACCTAAACCAGAAGCCGTAGGCGTGGTTTGATTCGCAGGGTCGTTCCAATCATATGTATAAGGTGCTGTTCCTCCTGTTAAAGTAACTGCTATTTGACCGTCAGTATCACCAAAACAAGTTGGATTGGTTGTCAAACCTTGAACAACAAAATCAGCAGGTTGAGTAATAGTAACTGAAGTTGATGCAATACATCCATTTTGATCAGTAATAGTTAAAGTATAAGTTCCTTGAACTAAGTTAGAAGCAGTAGGTGTAGTCTGATTTGCTGCATTAGCATCCCATTGATAATTATAAGGTGCTAAACCTCCTGTAATGAGAGCCGTAGCGGCACCATCACTACCTCCAAAACATGTTACATTGGTTTGAGAAGTAATTGAAGCACTTGGTCCAGATAAATCTGAAACAGTTACTGTGGCTTGAGCAGGACATCCATTATCGTCTGTAGCATTTACAATATAGGTATTGGAAGGAATATTGCTCAAACATAATCCAGAAGAACCATCAAAAGGCCAAACTACATTGTAAGGACCAGTTCCTCCAGACACTGTAGCACATGCTTCACCATCTGATTGTCCACAACTTGCATCTGTTGTTATTTGTATTGGATTGTTACTTGAGTAGGTTCAGTTAGAAAACTACCTTTAGTCACTTGACATCCGTTAGCATCTACAACAGTCACTGAGTATGTTTGTACCATCCCCACAAAGACCAGTAGCATTTACAGAGCTTTGGAAGTGGATCTCCACAAATAAGTAAATGGTCCCACCACCAGTAACTTGACCTTGTAAACTACCATCACAAACTCCAAAACATGAGGGCTGTTGCGTTATTACTACTAATACATCTAAAACATCAGGTTCTACCATATTAGCGTTTGCTGTACTTTCACATCCATTCACATCTGTCACAGTAACTGAAAGGTTGACCATCACAAAATCCTGTTTGCGTTTTTTTGATTGGTTTCCATTTGACCATAGATAAGTATAAGGTGCTGTTCCTGAACCTGCCATAGATACTGAAGCGGTACCAGTTACATTCATTATTACATAAAGGATTTACAACATTAGTAATAGTTGCTGTTCCAGCAGGAATGTTACCGACTGTAATATTGATATTATTATTACATCCATTATCGTCTGTTACAATTACATTAATGGTTCCAGGAGCAATATTTGCAGCTGTTGCTGAAGTAGAAGGAGATGCAGACCAAACATAAGTGAAAGGAGCCACACCACCAGCATCAACATTTACAGTAGCACTTCCATCAGGTAAATTACAATGAGCATCTACATCAGTTCCTGAAAGTATGATTTCAGCAGGTTCATTAATCGTTACTGTTTGTGTAGTTTGACAATTATTACCATCTGTTACGGTAACAGTATATCCACCAGGCGCAAGATTATTTGCTGTTGCGGTATTTTGAATAGGAGTTGAATTCCATGAATAAGTATAAGGTGCAGTCCCTCCATTTGCATTGGCAGTTGCCGTTCCGTCTGTAGAACCAAAACATGAAACATCATCACTATTAGTTATAGATGCAACAAGTAAATCAGGTTCATTGATGGTGATTGTTTCAGTTAATACACATCCCACTCCATCAGTTGCAGTTACAGTATAGTTTCCAACACATAAATTAGTGGCATTTGCTCCAATAGTTCCATTATCCCATGAATAAGAAATGGGTAAAGTACCTCCTGTTAATATTGCTGAGGCACTTCCATTACATACACTATTACAAAGAGCATCAACTGTAGTCACATTTAATGTTCCTGCACCAAAATCAGATATTGTTGCAGTTGCGGTTTCTGTACAATTGTTGTCATCTGTTACAGTTACTGTATAAGTTCCAGCCAATAAATTATTTACTGATAAACCAGTTCCTACAACTGCACCTCCAGCATCTTCCCAAGAATAATTTAAAGTTCCTGTTCCTCCATTTCCAGTTACAGATACAGAACCGTCTGGTTGCCCGCAATTAGAATTAGTACTAGAAGTTGTGAGTGTTATTTGAGTTGGTTCTGTTACTGAAATAGTTTCTGTAGCCTGACAGTTATTAGCATCAGTTACTGTAACTGTATAAACAGTTCCTGCAACAAATCCAGTTCCAGTGGCAGCATTACCTCCTGAAGGTGTCCAAGCATAATTTAAAGTTCCTGTTCCTCCAGCACCAACAGCAGTTGCAGTACCATCATTACCTCCAAAACATGTAACATTAGTAGAAGTAGGAATTGTAACCGTTGGGCCTGCATTGTCAATTACGTTTGCAGTAGCATTCACTTGACAACCATTAACATCAGTTACTAAAACACCATAATTTCCTGAAGTAACTAAATTGATTGTTTGAGTAGTTTGCCCAAAAGGTGTCCATGAATAAGTAAAAGGTCCAGTACCTCCAGCAGGAGTTACAGAAGCGCTTCCTGTTGCAGTTCCACAATTGGCATTACCCGTAGAAGTAGTTGCTGTTAAAACAGTTGCATTGTTTATGGTTTGTGCTCCATTAGAAGTACATCCGTTAGCATCAGTTACTACAACAGTGTAATTTCCGTCACATAGTCCAGTAGCAGTTGGACCTGTCTGTCCATTACTCCATAAATAAGTATAAGGTGCCGTTCCTCCATTAGGAGTAACAGTTGCTGTTCCGTTACAAACACCTTCACAAGAAGCATCAACACCAGCCATTGTATTAGTCAAAGCAGGTGGATTAGTAAGTGTAAAAGTATTAGTGGTAGGACAACCATTTACTGTATTAATAGTTACATTATATGTTCCAGCTACTAGATTATTTATATCTTCAGTGATAGCTCCATTACTCCATGCAAAAGAATAAGGTGCATTACCGCCAGCAGGAGTTAAATTAATTGAGCCAGTATTGCCTCCATTACACAAAGGATTAATACCAGTTATTGTAGAAGTAGGCATTGGAAAAACTGTGACGTTTTGAGTAGTTGTACTTGTACAAGTTCCACTTGTAACAGTATGTGTAACGGTATATGTTCCAGCAGATGCATAAGTATGAGAAGGACTCGTAGCAGTACTTGTATTTCCATCTCCAAAATTCCAATTGTGAGTGGCAGCTACGGTACCTGTATTGGTAAATACAAAACTATTGCCTGTCAAACATTGATTTCCATTGTAGTTGAAAGTGGAAGTCACAGCACCTGTTTGACCAACAGTAACATTAGAAGTATAAGTACAAGGTCCAGGGGTAGAAACTGTTAAGGTATAATTTCCGGGAGCTAAATTACTAGCATTAGCTGTTGTTTGAACAGGAGTTGTATTCCAAGAATAAGAATAAGGAGCAGTTCCTCCATTTACAGTAGTAGCAACAGAACCATCATTTCCAGCACACGTAGCTGCCGTAGGAGTAGTAGTGATGTTTACAGCAGTTGGTTGAGTAACTGTATAAGAAGCTGTTGCTGTACAACCACCCGCTCCATTAACAGTAACATTGTATGTGCCTGGCGCTAAGTTTGATATTGACGCACCAGTTCCTCCGTTAGACCAGTTGTAGGTATAGGGAGCATTAGCTCCATTAGTAGATACCGAAGCTGTTCCATTTGCAGCGCCATTACAAGTAACATTGGTTCCAGTAGCAGAGGCAGTTAGTGAACATGGAGCAGTTACTGTAATAAAACTACAATCTGAACCTTGACAAGGAACGTTACCAACTGTATAACAAACCTGATAAGTACCAGGCCCTGCAGTTGCAGGATTAAAAACGCCAGTTGTAGGGTTTATACACGCTCCACAATCTGCAGACCATGTTCCTCCTCCATTCGCAGCAGTAAATGTATAATTTCCTCCTGTAGTGGTTATTGTAGGTGGTGGAGTAATAGTTCCATCAAAAGGTCCTGTTTGTGCACCTCCCCCGCACAACTGAAGGTTAAAAGTTGTCATTGTGTTTGAATAATCATGTGCTATAATCATAATGGTTTGACCCGCTACAACATTTGGTGCTGCTACAGAAGAATTACAACCAGCACAAGCAGTTCCAAACTGTGTACATCCAACATTTGCAGGAGCATAATTACAACCTATTTCATTAGCACTGTTCAAAACTGCAGCACAAGGATCTACTCCAGAGGGGACGTCATAAACAATAATATCCATGAAACCTGTAGTTGCATTTCCATTTACAAGTAAGTTTAATGGACCAGATTGAGTAATGTGTAGTAAAATAAATCCAAATTCATTTGGATTACCAAAAAGACCTGTACTACAACCTGTAGGATTAGCATAATCAACTGGAGGTCCAGTAGCAGTTTGAATGAAAGGGAAATTTGCCGAAACTCCTGGAGTACAAATTGATGCTTGTATATTACATTGAGAACCTGTTCCTCCACCACCTGTTCCTGCAGAGTTCAAAGTTATTGTAGAAGTACCGCATGATGTTGCTGTTCCACAAGCACAGTTTGTATTGTAATGTATGTAATATGTTCCTGACACTGTGGCTGTCCAAGTAAGTGGAGAGTTTCCACTAGCAACAACTGGACCTCCAGGTGTTCCAGACCTAACGGTTATACATCCTCCTAGACTATAAGATGATGTATAAGTACTTCCTGCTACAACACTATTTACAGTATTATATTCTGTTTGAAAAGTACAGGTGCTGATTGTAAGAGAATTTGTACCAGTTGGAGCGGTAGCAGTACCAAATGCGGTTCCGTTTGTACACTGACCAAAGTCGCTAAAATATAAAATTGTTAATAGAAAAATTAATGCTATCTTTTTCATATAAATTATGTTTAATAAGTTAGGTAAGGTTAATTAATGTTAGAAAACCCATTTAAGGTATAATATTGATTTAGTTTCTCAATTGACATATTCTTTTTATGTTTGATAGTGACATTCCATGTCAAGTTATCATACTGAATATCGGTAATATAGTCTTTGAAAATCTCTTTCATTCTTTGAAAATGCATTGAAACTATTTGATCATCCGCATTACTTGGCAAAATCATTTTATACACTTTAATAACCAATTGATTTTCTTCAGTTTCATTAATAATTTGAATTGGAAATGTTACGTTAAGTCTGCTCAACTTGTATTCTATAAATCTTCTTTCTTCCCAATTGTTGATTACAGATTCTCTTTGTTGCATTAAATCGTTAATTGTGCTCTGACGAATTGCATCCCTCTCTTCTTTAGTTAGTTCATTCGTGTTATTAGACTCAAGATTAAAAAACTTAATTAAAGTCAAGCCTATTTTTCCTGTTGCATCTTTAACTTGAATAAAATATTCTCCATCACACATTTCTTCAAAAATAGGATTGTCCTGAAATGACCTTCCTGCATTATTACTGTATTGAAAAGGTTCAGTACCGTCATAACATACAATTTTATATGAGCCGTCACAACTGATCGAGCCAGAGTATTTCAATGGAATTGCTTCAATGTTTAATTTATTTGAAGACTGAGCATTTGACATTGTGAATGAACCAAACACTATAATTAAAAATAAATTGATTATAATTTTCATATTGAATTAGTTTTAATATTTATGAATACGTTTATTTTTTAAAAGGTTGCCTTAAAATTTTAACATTTTTTTAAAACTTTAAAATCTTAAATTCTGTTCTTCTGTTCATACCGTGTGCTTCCTCTTTTTGGGTTTTAGATTTCATTTTATAAATCTCAGCATCGCTAATCATAGGTTTACTTTCTCCATAACCTTTGAACTCAAATCTTTCTCTTGCAATTCCAAAAGCAACTAGATAATCTACAACTGCTTTGGCTCTATCTTCTGACAGTTTTTGGTTGTAAGCAGCAGAACCTTGTGTGTCTGTGTGTCCAGAAATTTCAATTTCCAATGTAGGATTGTTTTCCAAAAGCTCCAAAAGACGATCTAACTCCGTTTTTGACTCATCTTTAAGACTGTATTTATCTAAATCAAAGAAAATGTTTCTCAAAACGATACTTTCTCCCACTTTTACTTTCTTCATTAAAATCACTTTTTCGTATTCTTGATAACCTGCATCTGCTGGGATATCAAAATTTTCTGAGTGAAATAAATATCCTTCAGACTTCACAGCAATACCGTAGTTTTTTCCAGCAGGTAATGAAATTAGGAATTTTCCTGTTTCCGAATCTGTTTTGAATTCTGAAACCAAAGTTCCTTTTGTATTATCAGACATTTCAACAGATGAAAGGAGTGGTTTTTTGGTTTCAGCATCGAGTACTTTTCCTTTTAGAATGGATAAGTTTTTAACATGGACTTCCAATTTAGTTTGAGTAATTTCTTGTTCAATTGGTTTAGCGATACTTGCAATTAAATTATCCTCTCCAGAAAGTAAAGGTTTCTTTGGTTTACCCAAAAATGTAATCATATACAAATCTTTTTCACCTACTCCATCTTCCTTAAAAGAAGCATAATACCCGTGAATTCCACTTGCCGAAACGGTAAAGAATACATCTTCATCAGGAGAATTTACAGGATAGCCAATATTTACTGGTTCACTCCAAGTACTATCTTCTTTCATTTGTGAAGAATAGATATCAAAACCTCCCATTCCTTTATGTCCTCTAGAAGAAAAGTACATTGTTTTGCCATCAGGGTGCATAAAAATACCAACTTCATCATATTCAGTATTGATAGGCTTTCCAATGTTTACAGATTTGCCCCATTGTTCTTTTTTAGCATCCCAATCTGAGTAAAAAATATCTCGTCCACCCATTGTACCTTCTTTATCTGAAACAAAATACAACCTTTTACCATCATAACTCAAGGAAGCATCCGTGTCCCAAGATTTACTGGTATTGATATTTTTCCCCAAATCTTTTGGTTTTGACCAACCACCATCTTCAGTTCTGTTGGATTGATACAAATTTCCTCCATCATTTCCAGAATGATAATACAAAAACAATGTATTTCCATCTGGAGACAAGCCACTAATTGCGTCATTTTCTATAACGTTAATATTTTTGGAAATTAATTTTGCAGGAGTCCAATTCCCTTTTTCATCTTTATTTGAGATATATACATCTTCTAAATACATTCCTTGAAACATTTCTTTGTTGTATTCAGAAGGTCTTCTAGAAGTAAAAATAATTACTGATTCATCAGCTGAAATCTGAGCGGCATAATCTGGATAAGGGCTATTGATATTTTTTCCTAAATTATCTACCCATACTCTTACAGGATTTTTCACCATTTCTTTAGCCGTTTCACATTCAGAAATTTGTTTATTTACTAATTTCTTTTCTTCTTCAACCCCTTTACCTGTCAATTTACTCAAATGGATTTTATACTCTTTGATTGCCTTATCAAAATCGCTTGCCAAATGATAACCCCTTGCCAATTTATAATGAATATCTAATTGTATTTCTGGGTTCAAATTAAATGCCTCTAAAAAATATTTGATACTTTTTGTTTTGTAATTTGAATGCATATAACAATCTCCTAATTTGTAGTTCAACTCCGCATTTTTAGGATTGAATGCATACGCTTTTTCGAAATCATCAATAGCCATTGACCACATTGTGGAAGGCATATCTACGTATTTACTGTTTCCTAATTCTAAGTTGTCCATCGCATTCTTAAAATCATCTTTACTTTCCTTAAAAAGTTTTTTATCAAACGGCACTGATTTGTCTTGTCCTAAAATGAACAATGTAACAAAAGTGGTAAATATCAATAGTAATAATCCTTTTCTCATCTCTTTAATCTTTATTTATTACACCAAGTATTCATTTGAGTTTTACCAGCATCCAAACCTAATTCGTGAGATTTTTGCCAATCCAAACAAGCATTATCTAAATCTCTCAGCATTTCTTTTGCAATGGCTCTATTATAATATGCATAAGCCAATTCTTTATTAATCTCAATAGCTCTATTACAATCTTTAACTGCTAAATTCCACTCTTCTTTTTCAATATAAATAGATGCTCTATTATTGTATGCCAAAGCGTAATCCGCTTTAAGACTAATTGCCTTATCGAAATCTGCTTTTGCTTTATCATAATCTTTCTTTGAAAAATAAGCCATACCTCTATTATTTATAGCAATAGCATAATCTTTATCTATTTCTATAGCTTTCGAATAAGATTCAATTGCCTTATCCCATTGTTCTTTTTTGCGATAAGCAGAACCTAAATTATTGTGAGAAAAAGCCAATTTACTATCAATTTTTACAGCGCTTTGATAATCTGCAATTGCTTTGTCTAAATGATGTATCTCATGAGCAGCAGAAATCTGTGTTCTGATTCTTGCTTTTCCTTTGGGAACAACTGGATAAAAGAATCCTATTGCATAAACACCTTCTTTAAGTAAACCTTCGGCAAACTTTTGCGATAAGGCTGCATCATACAACATGATCGGAACAATAGGAGAATCTCCTTCTTTTACATCAAATCCTGCTGCAACTATTCTATCTTTAAAATACTTTGTGTTTGCCTCTAATTTATCTCTCAAAGCAGTACTCGAACTCAAAATATCAAATACTTTGTTTGCGGCACCCACAATACTAGGAGCCAAGCTATTTGAAAATAAATAAGGCCTTGATTTTTGACGCAACATTTCGATAATTTCTTTCTTTCCAGTAGTATATCCACCCATGGCACCGCCTAAAGCTTTTCCTAAAGTCCCAGTAATGACTCTACTCTATCCATTACGTTGTGGTATTCAGGGAACGCCTCTACCCGTTTTCCAATAAATCCAGCCGAGGCGACATTCATCTGTCATTACCAAAGCATCATATTTATCAAATTTAAATCACAAATTTCGAACCATTTTGGCAATATCACCATCCATGAAAAAACGCCATCTGTTACGATGATTCTATTTCTTTGTGCTTGAGCAGCAATCAATTGTTGCTCCAAGTCTGCCATATCACTGTGTTTGTATCTGTATCTTTGTGCTTTACAGTCTCACTCCATCTATGATAGATGCGTGATTAAGTTCGTCAGAAATGATTGCATCTTCTTCATTGAAAAGTGGTTCGAAAACACCACCGTTAGCATCAAAAGCTGCGGCATATAAAATTGTATCTTCTGTACCATAAAAATTTGCGATTTTGCCTCTAATTCTTTATGAATATCTTGTGTACCGCAAATAAATCTAACCGAGGAACATTCCAAAACCATGCGTATCTAATGTGTCTTTTTTTGCTGCTTTAATCACATCAGGATGTGAAGACAACCCCTAAATAGTTGTTGGCACACATGATAATAGCTTCTTTTTCATTGTTTACACTTACCTCTGCGCCTTGAGGTGTTGTAATAACTTCTTTCATTTTTATATAATCCTTCAGACTTAAGTTGTTCTAAATCATTTTGGAGTTGAGATTTTAATTTTTCCGTACATAGTATTTTATTATTGATTATTCTAAGTTTTCTCTTTTTCGTTGAACTAAAAATAGTGAAATCAAACCAAGCACAACGATTAATACTGTTTGTGAAGCCCAAACTAATGCTCCAAAATATCTGAAACATCTTCTGGTAAAATTCCTTTTTCTGCCAATGCTCTGGATTTCTAAAAATGTCTTAATCACTACACCATTAATGGATAGGTTCCAATTCCTCAACTTGAACTATAATAAATCCAATTGTTCCTGCAACAAATCCAGCCATTATTGCTTCAATGGGCAAAACAGAAGTAAGGTAGCGCATAAAAAACGACCCAAAACATTCCAACATAACAAACCCAAATTATTAAAGTATGTAATAAATAAAGGGGACTCTGTCTTTTCATTTTGAAAATGGATACAAGACCTTCTTTTAGTCCCTCCAATAAAAGTGGTCAATTTTCTTTAAATTTAGGTACCTTAAACCAGGCTATAGCGAAACCAATAATTCCTAAAATTAGCACCCCAATAATTACATACATTAGCCATGGAGTAGAGTTCAGATGCACTTTCTTTTTCTCTATTAATCACCTCTTTTAATCCAATTAATTGATCTACCTTATCCAAATTAAAAAGTAAAGCACCTCCTGAAAGAACCAACGCTAAGCATATTACATCTATCCCACTCTTTCTGCCACTATAGATCCAAATGCTTTTCAAAGAGCACATCATCAGTCGCTTTCAGTACACCTACTCTACTTGCCTCTCCCATTCTAGGCACTAAAATGTCGCAATGTATCAATCATAATTGCGTTGTAAGAGTTAAAGGTGCTTGGATTGTGCTCAAGGTTTGGTACATATTTCCACCTAATTGCCTACTTAAATGACTCATAAAACCAATGATTAAGGCTAAAAAGACCCAAAAATAATCAGACTTTGCTTGTACAATATAAATTGATGCTTTTGTTCTTCATCAAAACTAGACCAAAAATACCAACTGATATATAATACCCAATAAAACTGGGATTACAATTTTTTAATGTGTTAATTATGATTTTCACAACAAAATAACGATTATTTCAATAAATTGTTGTCATCTGGAAAAGCGATACCTGGCTTATATGTTTTGGCTTCATTTCGTCATCAAGCATAACTGATAATGATTATTTTATCTCCAACAGCCACTCTTCTTGCAGCAGGCTCCATTCAAACAAATTACACCACTTCCTCTTTTTCCTTTTATAGTGTATGTTTCTAATCTTTCCCCATTGTTGATATTCACAATTTGAACTCTTTCGCCTTCAATAATATGGGCGGCATCCATCAAATCTTCATCAATGGTAATACTTCCTATATAATTCAAATCTGCCTGTGTATTTCAGTAGCACGATGAATTTTTCCTTTAAACATCTGTAATAACACATAAGCGCAAAATTACAATTTTTAAGTTATTTGACTTTCAAGTTGTCAATCCAATCTTACTTTTTCTCATTACAAACAACAAATGCTCGTATTTCTCCTTGATAATCTGCATCAAATTTTGAAGATTATCCGCTCTTCCTAATTACAAAAATATTCTGGATCTCCATATTGTTTCATCATGGCAAGGCATCTTTGTTCCCCAAATTCTTCTGTTGGAACCAAATCAATATGTTCTTTGCAGTATTCTAATGTTTTGATGAGGTATTGTAGCGACTTGTCTTTCTGGAAGGGTAAGCAATAAATTCTAGAACTCGACTGCCAACCCATCTAGCTTCACGAATGGTTTCACAACCTACAGTTTCTATAGGCATATTTAATTGCGACACCATTTCTTTTACAATCAAATATTGTTGGTAATCTTTCATCCCAAAGAAAGAATGTGTAGGATTTACAATCTCAAATAACAATTTCACTACTCTCATCACCCCTTTGAAATGTCCTGGCCCTATTGATGCCTTCCATTACTTTGTCAAAAGTCCCAAATCAACTTCAAAATCAGTTTCACGATAAATATCTTCACATTTTCTGGAAGGAATTTGTATTACGTCACAACCTACAGATTCCAAAGCCAATATATCTTCATCTGTTTTAATCGGGTATCTTTCAAAATCTTTTGGATTATTAAATTGAGTAGGGTTTACAAAAATACTACAGACAACAACATCACAAGAAACTTTTGCTTTTACCAAAAGTGAAGTATGTCCTCTGTGTAATGCTCCCATGGTAGGAACAAAACCGATTTTTTTTCCTTTATACTGAGATAAATGCTCTTGAAGCGCATCTCTTTTTTTAAAAATTATCATAAATAATGGTCTTATTTTCTATTTTTATATAGCTTACCTTTTGATTTAGAAATACTTAAACTTGTTTTTTGTTTGAAAATATTCGGCAAAAATATCCTATATTAATACAAACTTGAGGTAAAACTAAAGTAATTGTACAAAAATTCGAATTTTTTTTTATATTTTTGCATTTCAATTGAATTTTTTAAATTTTTATGGAAAAAACCAAAGTCTTATTCGTTACCCAATCGATAGACCCTTTTATGGAAGGACATTCGTTTGCAGCCTTAGTAAGAAAACTATCGCAAGGTACACAAGAACGTGAAAGAGAGATTAGAGTTTTTATGCCTCGTTTCGGGGTTATAAACGAAAGAAGACATCAATTACACGAAGTAATTAGACTTTCTGGGATGAATCTCATTATCAATGATTCAGATCACCCGTTAATTATCAAAGTAGCTTCTATTCCTCAAGCGAGAATGCAGGTTTACTTTATAGACAATGACGAGTTTTTCAAAAGAAAAAACATCTTTCACGACAAAACCGAAAAGTTTCATGATGATAATGCACAACGTGCTTTGTTTTTTACAAGAGGCGTACTCGAAACTGTTAAAAAATTGGGGTGGTCACCAGATATCGTGCATTGTCACGGTTGGATGACAGGATTTATGCCTTTATATTTGAGAAAAATGTATGCTCAAGACCCTCATTTCTCTGGTGCAAAGGTAGTTTATACTGCTTATGATACAGAATTCAATGAAAAAATTACAGAAGATGTGATGACTAAATTGAATTATGATGACGTTTCAGAAAAAGAAGCTATTGAGATTAAAGAGCCTTCTGTTTTGAATATGCACAAATTGGCAATTAGATATTCTGATGGAATTGTTTTGGGTGATGAAACACTAAACAATGAATTATCGAGTTATATTACTGATACAGAAAAAACTGTTTTAGAATATCACAATGAAGATACAATTATTGATGCACACCAAGAATTTTACAGTGCCGTTTTGGAATTGGAAACAGCCTTGGTTGATTAATCACAAAATGAATATATCATATTTTAATAGAAAACGGATAGTAGGAATGCTATCCGTTGTCTGTTTTATATTGTTGCTTTTTGCTCAATGTAAAAAAGACAAAAGTCAATTAGGGTTAAATGTACAACCACAGTCTGATCAAATTGGACTGATGCAATCAGATACTTCAACTTTGATTACCTATTCTACACTTTCGGATTCTATCGCTACTGACGAATTGAATGCAGCGGCTTTACTAGGTTCTTACAAAGACCCTTTTTTTGGAAATGTTTCTGCATCAATTTACACACAAATTAGGTTGGCTGGTTCAGTTGATTTTACACCTGAAGGAGGAACTCTTTCTGATTTGGAAGTAGATAGTGTGATTCTATATCTCGCTATTTCTGGTGGTTATGGAAATTTGGATGCGCAGAATTTTGAGGTCTATCAAATGGTGGAAGATATTTTTATAGATTCGATTTACTATTCTAACAGAACTATTGCCAATTCTGGTTTAAATCTTGTTCCAATTGGAGAAGGTACTATCGTGCCTGATGCAAGTACTCCAGGTTTTGTGGGTGGTGTTCAAACCAACAATCCTATTTTAAGAATTCCTTTGAGTGTAAACGATTTTGCAATTCCAATTATTAATCAATCTGGAATTGGTACTTTGAATACAAATGATGGTGACAATGGTTTTGTTGATTGGTTTAAAGGACTTTACATTACTTCAAACACCTTTCAAAATTCAAATGAAGGGGCAATCTTATATTTGGACTTATTGAGTGCCAACTCAAAAGTTACTATGTTTTATAGAGATAATTCTGGCCTGCCTTCTGAATTCGACACCTTAAGTTTTGATTTTAATATCAATGCAAGTTGTGCAAGATTTGTCAACTTTGTTCAAGATTATAGTGGCTCTCCAGTAGAAGCGCAACTAAATGATACTACTTTGGGTCAACAATTATTTTACCTACAAGCCATGGGAGGTGTGAGAGGAAACGTAGTTTTGCCTAATGTGGAAAGGTACAAAGACAGTGGAAACATCATCATAAATAAAGCAGAATTGGTGTTGCCTGTTCAATATTACACAACGGATGCATACCTTCCTCCAAGTGAGTTGTTTTTAGTAAGACAACTACCAGATGGGGGCATTGCATTTACTCCAGATTACAACGATAGCAGAGGAGGGAATTATGTAGCAAGTACAAAATCATATACTTTTAATATCACAAGATATTTGAACCAGTTGATTGCTGGAGAATATGAAAATGAACCTTTAACAATTGTAACGGCAGGAAATGCTGTTACGGCTAATAGAGTCGTTTTTAATGGTGCTGAAACAACGCTTAAAGACAAACCAAAATTGATAATCACTTACAGTAAATTTGAATAAACTATGTGTGGAATTGTAGCATATATTGGAAAACAAGAAGCTTTTCCTATTATTCTTAAAGGTCTGAAAAGACTAGAATATAGAGGGTACGATAGTTCAGGAATCGCCATTCAAAAAGATGGTGAATTGAACATTTTCAAAAAACAAGGAAAAGTTTCTGAGTTAGAAGATTTTGTACAAGACAAGGATACTTCTGGAAATATTGGAATTGGTCATACCAGGTGGGCTACCCACGGTGAACCTAGTGATAGAAATGCACATCCACATGCGTCTGGAAACGAAGAATTTGCATTAGTTCATAATGGAATTATAGAAAACTACGCCATTATCAAAGAAGAATTACTCAAAAGAGGACATACTTTTAAGAGCGATACAGATACAGAAGTTTTGATGCATTTGATCGAAGAAATTAAACTCAATCAAAATTGCTCTTTGTTTAATGCGGTAAGAATAGCTTTGAATGAGGTACATGGTGCTTATGCTATCGTGGTGATTTCTAAAGAAAATCCTGATGAATTAATCGCGGCTAGAAAAAGTTCACCACTGGTTATTGGAATTGGTAAAGGTGAATATTTCTGCGCTTCTGATGCTACTCCTATTATTGAATTTACCAAAAATGTTGTTTATCTTGAAGATGGAGAAATCGCAAGATTGAGTTTGAAAGACGGTTTTAAATTAAAAACCATCAAAAACCAAGAGAAAACTCCTTATATACAAGAATTAGAAATGCAATTGGAAGCCCTTGAAAAAGGAGGTTACGAGCATTTTATGTTGAAAGAAATCTACGAGCAACCAAGATCAATTAAAGATTGTATGAGAGGAAGATTAAATCTTTCTGAAAATATGGTCGCTTTGGGTGGTATTTTGAATTATAAAGACAAATTGGTCAATGCCAAAAGAATAATCGTTGTGGCTTGTGGAACATCTTGGCACGCTGGTTTGGTAGGAGAATATCTTATCGAAGAGTTGGCAAGAATTCCTGTAGAAGTAGAATACGCATCTGAATTTAGATATAGAAATCCTGTTATTGACGAAAACGATGTGGTTATTGCTATTTCTCAATCGGGAGAAACGGCAGATACATTGGCTGCAATAGAATTGGCAAAGTCTAAAGGAGCAATAATAGTAGGGATTTGTAACGTAGTAGGAAGTTCTATTTCTAGAGCAACGCATTGTGGAAGTTACACGCATGCAGGACCAGAAATCGGAGTGGCATCTACAAAAGCATTTACAGCTCAAGTAACTGTCTTATCTCTTTTAGCATTGATGCTTGGAAGAGAAAGAAATACTATAACTGACGAACGTTTCACAAGGTTATTAATTGATTTGGACAATATTCCGCACAAAGTAGAAAGTGTATTAAAAACAGATGCTCAAATTCAACATATTGCTGAAATTTATAAAGACTCCAAAAATGCTTTGTATTTAGGTCGTGGAATAAACTTCCCAGTAGCGCTAGAAGGAGCATTGAAATTGAAAGAAATTTCATACATTCATGCAGAAGGATATCCAGCAGCAGAAATGAAACACGGACCTATCGCTTTGATTGATGAAGAAATGCCAACTTTTGTAATTGCCACACAAGATGCAAGTTACGAAAAGGTAGTGAGCAACATTCAAGAGGTAAAAGCTAGAAAAGGAAAAGTAATCGCTATCGTTACCAAAGGAGATAAAGATGTGAAAAACATTGCAGACCACGTAATAGAAATTCCTAAAACTGACGATGTTTTTGTGCCTCTAATCGCAACCATTCCACTTCAATTATTGAGTTATCACATTGCAGTAATGAGAGGATGTAATGTGGATCAACCAAGAAACTTGGCGAAATCTGTTACGGTTGAGTAGGGTTTGTTTTGGAAACTTTAATGCTGCTTTTAAAAATAATGGTTAATGATTAATTGTCAATGGTTAATGGCTAATTTTTAGCGGTTTATAAATAGTAAGGTGCGGAAAAACATTGTAAAAGATAAGAGTTTTGGATTAGCTATTCGAGTAGTAAAATTATATCAGTTTTTGGTTAGCGAAAAAAAGGAGTTTGTTATATCAAAACAATTATTGCGTTCGGGAACAAGTGTTGGAGCTATGGTTCGTTAAGCTGAACACGCTGAAACAAAGAAGGATTTTATTCATAAAATGGCGATTGCTTAAAAAGAAATCAATGAAAGCATCTATTGGTTAGAATTATTGAAAGAAACAAACTATTTGAGTGAGTCTGAATTTGAAAATCTTCATAATGATGCCATAGAAATTATCAGGCTCATTACATCTATTATCAAATCAACGAAAGCCAACATTAACAACTAACCATTTATCATTCACAATTAACTTTTTAGTCATTAAATTATTGTTTCCAATTAAATTTGCTTGGCGTTCCTTTATTCGTTCTTAATTCAAATATGTATCTTCGTAAGTGAAAATTAAAAATCGCATCTAGTATTTTATACTTAGATGTGCTCAAGCGAATAAAATCTAGCAAATAATGTTGCATAAAAGGGGTTGATATAAGATTTGATTTCTCAAATTAACAATTAGAAGATGGCAAAAATTAAAGTAGAAAATACAGATATAACTGTCATTTCTGTTCAAGAGAAAGATTACATCTCTCTTACAGATATGGCGAATGCTAAAGAAAGCGAAAGTCGTGCAGCTGATATTATTAAAAACTGGTTAAGAACTAGATATGCTATTGAGTTTTTAAGTGTTTGGGAGCAAATTAACAATCCCGATTTTAAAGTGGTGGAATCTGACCACTTTAAAATGCAGGCAGGTTTACCAAACTTCGTAATCAGTGCTTCCGAATGGATTCTTAAAACAAAAGCTGTTGGAATCATAGTCAAAAAAGGCAAGTACGGTGGTACATACGCCCACAAAGACATTGCATTTGAATTTGGTTCTGCTATAAGTGTATCATTTAAAATGTATTTGATTACCGAATTCCAAAGACTCAAAGAAGAAGAACAAAAGCTATTGGGTTGGTCCGCCAAGCGAGAATTGGCAAAACTCAATTATCACATACATACAGATGCCATCAAACAAAATTTGATTCCAATAGAATTAACTCCTGCTCAAACAGCTATAGTTTACGCTTCTGAGGCTGATGTTTTGAATATGGCTTTGTTTGGGATGACAGCCAAACAGTGGCGAGAGGCAAATCCAGATTTAAAAGGAAATATGCGTGATTATGCCAATATCAATGAATTAATTTGTTTGGCAAATATGGAAAATCTAAATGCTGTTTTTATCCAAGAGCAAATGCCACAAAAACAACGACTTATAAAACTCAACCAAATAGCCATTCAGCAAATAAAAGTGCTATTAGAAGTTGAAAACAGAAAACTTCTTAAATAATTTTGAAATGAAAAACCTTCAACATTTAACTTTCAACTTTTAACAACTAGAACCATTAAATTATTGTTGCCAATTTAAATTTGCTTGGCGTTCCTATATTCGTTCTTAATTCAAATATGTATCTTCGCAAAAGAAAATTAAAATATTAAGATATATGCAAAACATTTCAGTAATAGGAGCAGGAACAATGGGCAATGGAATCGCTCATGTATTCGCTCAATCGGGTTATAAAGTAAGTCTAGTAGATATTTCTGAGGAATCTTTGAGTAGAGGTATAAATACCATTACCAAAAACCTAGACAGAATGGTGGCTAAAGAAAAAATATCTGAAGCAGACAAACAAACTACTTTGGCGAACATCCAAACATTTACCTCAACTGCTGAAGGTGTCAAAAATGCAGATTTAGTGGTGGAAGCTGCTACAGAAAATGTAGACCTGAAATTAAAAATATTCAAACAACTGGATGAATGTGCTCCTGCAAAAGCAATTTTAAGTACCAACACAAGTTCAATCTCAATTACCAAAATTGCAGCGGTGACTTCAAGACCAGAAAAGGTGATTGGAATGCATTTTATGAATCCTGTTCCAGTGATGAAATTGGTGGAAATCATCAGAGGTTATTCTACTACTGATGAGGTTTTAAATATTATTATGGAAACTTCAAAATCTCTAGGAAAAGTCCCTGTTGAGGTAAATGATTATCCAGGATTTGTTGCGAATAAAATTTTAATGCCAATGATCAATGAAGCGATTATTACTTTGCACGAAGGAACTGCTGGTGTTGAAGAAATAGATACCGTGATGAAACTCGGAATGGCGCACCCAATGGGACCTCTTCAACTGGCAGATTTTATTGGTTTGGATGTTTGTTTGGCTATTTTGAAAGTACTTCAAGATGGATACGGAACCGCAAAATATGCGCCTTGTCCTTTGTTGGTGAATATGGTTACCGCTGGTAAACTAGGTGTGAAATCTGGAGAAGGTTTCTATTCTTGGACACACGGAACTAAAGATTTAATAGTAGCAAATAACTTTAAGAAATAACACTCTTTTGAACAATTTTTTAGCATACATAGTCTGGGATGTGAATCCCAACATTATAGAATCGCCTTTGATGGTGAGATACTATGGCATCACTTGGGCATTAAGTTTTTTTGTGGGGCTTTTTCTCATGAAAAAAATGATGAAAAACGACAATGCGCCAGATTCTTATACAGATAAAATTTTTATCTACGTAATGGTTGGTGCCATTTTGGGCGCAAGACTGGGACATGTTATTTTCTACCAACCCGATTATTACTTAACTTCCGAACATTGGATGGAAATCATCAAAATATGGGAAGGTGGTTTGGCAAGTCATGGAGGTTTGATTGGTGTGGTGATTGCCATTTGGCTGTACAGTAAAAGAGTTTCGAAAAAATCTTTTCTTTGGGCTGGTGACAAAGTCGTGGTAACAGTGGCAATTGCCGCTTGTTTGATAAGAGTTGGAAACCTAATGAATTCTGAAATAATTGGTACACAAAGCGACAGTAATATTGCCTTGTTTTTTAAATACGAAGCCCAAAACAAAGTGATTGGTTACATCGACCATGCTTCTCAAGGAAGTTTGGATGTTGCTGAAATAGAAATTATAGAAACTGGCAGCGATGACAAAGGTCCCATTGGAAATATGATTGTGAAAGTTCAATCTAAGTCCAATATTGACGAAACTTACCTTCAAGGCGTGAGCAATTCGGTAAAATCTATTCTCAAAAGTAATTTTGACGCCAAAGAAGATCACATCGCTTTTTACAGTGATGCCAAAGAAACTTATAGTGTGAATGCAAATTCTGGAATGTTTCAATTTGAAGTAAGGATTATTCCTAGAATTCCTACCCAAATTTGGGAAGCATTTTCTTATCTTATCATCTTTTTGGTGATGATGTTTGGCTATTGGAAAAAACAATGGTACAAGAAAGAAGGATTGTTGTTTGGTCTCTTTCTGGTCTTGCTTTTTGGCGCAAGATTCATCATAGAATTTTGGAAAGAACACCAAACCTTGAGCGATGATGCTGTTTTGAACATGGGTCAGTGGTTGAGTATTGTTCCAACGATTATTGGAATTTTGATTATGTATAGAGCCTTTAAAATTCCTGAAAAAGATACATTAGTAAACATTCAAAATAAAAACGAAAATGATTAACAAAACCCTAACCTTACTATCGATTAGTTTAAGTTGTGGAATTCTTCTTTCATCATGTGGACAAGATGAAGACAAAGGGGCAGAAACACAAACTAAAGAAACCAAAGAAATTTCAACATCAGAAGATACACTTAAGTTAGAACCTGTTGTGCAAACGATTCCTCTGGACAGTATTTTCACGCCTTTGGACACAAGTTTTACACACAATGTTTTATTAGTGCCAGAAGGTTTTAAAATTCAGATTTTATTTTCTGAAAAAATCGATTTAGTGACCAAAGCAGACGGAAGCAAACATCCAGCAAAAGGAAATCACGATCAGTTGGCTTTTATTCCTGATGAAGACAATCCTAGTACAGGATGGCTTTTCGTGAGTCATGAAACTAAATATGCAGACCCTAATTTGGGTGATGGTGGAGGTGCAACGATGTTTAAAATTGCCAAAGATGAAAACAACCAATGGAATATGCTCTCAGAATATGAACATGTAGATTTTTCTGGTGTGGGAAATACGGACAGAAACTGTGGTGGTGCTGTTGGCCCTAATGGAATGATTTATACCTGTGAGGAATACGAACCGAAAGACAATGCTACTATTAATAGAAAAGGTAAAGGACACACCAAAACGGACAGTGTTGGAAATTTGGACTACTGGCAAAACATTGGATATGTGGTAGAAGTAGATCCTAAAACGAGAAAAGCAACACAAAAAATGATTGCTATGGGAAGGTATTTTCATGAAGATTTAGAATTCATGGAAGATAACAAAACAGTTTATTTATCTGATGATTACGAACCTGCAGTGTTTTTTAAATTTGTAGCTGATAAAGAATTAGATTATTCTCAAGGGCAATTATATGCATACAAACAAGGAGAAACAGAAGGAACTGCCGGAACTTGGTTGCCATTGGCTAGAGATACCGCCACGATGATAAGAGCCAGAGATGCTGCTATCGAGTTGGGCGCAACGATGTATATGCGTCACGAATGGTTGGGAAGAGTTGGCAACAAAATTTACATTGGAGAAACAGGACATGACGAAACCAATTGGAGCAACAGAATTAAGCAAGGTGGAAATATTTCTCATGCTTTACAAAGAAAAGCAGAAGGAAACATTGTGAGAGATGTTCATGGAAGGCTTTTGGTTTTTGATACAGAAACTGACTTTATGCTTACACATCTCGAAGGTGGTATTGCCAAAGATGGCGCTACTGTTTTTTCAAATCCAGATTGCGTGACGCCTGCAAGAATAGGAGGAAAAGATTATCTCATCATTCACGAAGATATCAATGGAAATGACAAAGGAAGAGTGGCAGAACACGCTTATAAAAAGAACAAATATTACTGTGAATTATACCTCTTGGACTTGAGCATTGAACAACCTACTTTGGAAGATTTAAAAAGATTTGCGATTGCACCTATGGGCGCAGAACTCACAGGCGGAATTATGTCTCCTGATGGCAGTACGCTTTTTCTGAATGTGCAGCATCCACACGCATCCAATGGCGATCCATACAACCGTTCTATTACAGTTGCAATTACTGGGTGGGATAGGTAGGTTTCTTCGTAGCCCACTCCGTCCAAGAGCCGTCATAAACAGCACTGTTTTCTATACCAATGTGTGCTGCTGCCAATAAAATAATACAAGCTGTGAGTCCAGAGCCACAGGTAAAAACCAAAGGTTTTTGTGCTGTAGTCGCTGGTTGAAATAAATTTTGCAATTCAGAAGGATTTTTTAGTTTGCCTTCGTGCAAGACTTCTTGAAAAGGTAAATTAATCGAATTGGGTATGGCGCCACTTCTTAATCCTGCTCTTGGTTCTGGAGCCGTACCGTTAAACCTGCCAGTAGAACGAGCGTCTATTACCAAACATTCATTGGAAAGGATGTTGGATTCCATAAAAGTAAAATCTTTAACTTGTTGTTCTTTGAAGTTGGCTTTGAAATTCCCATTTTTGAACTCATTTGTTGCAGGAATTGAAGTGGTGGTTTCATAACCTTTAGCCACCCATTCTGGCAAACCACCATCCAGCACAAAAGTCTGTTGATGCCCCATGGTTTGAAACATCCACCAAACTCTAGGGCTGCTATAAATGCCTAGATTGTCGTAAATCACCAATATACTATTGGAATTAATTCCCAATTGTTGTGCTGCTTTTTCGAACTGCGCTACCGTGGGAAAAGTATTAGGAAACTCAGCATTGGGAAGGCTAAAATCTTGGGCTAAATCTAAATATCTAGCATTCGGAATTTGCAAATTTTCTAGTTGGTTTTCTAATCCCGAAACATTACTTTTGGGACTTGCATCCAATATGATGATATTGCTATCGTTCAGATGTTCATTGAGCCATTCGCAAGTTACTGTAGTGTTCATTTTCTATTGTTAATGAGGTTTATATTTTTCATGTGCAATTTATTAATCTTTGCCAAAACTATTGCATTTTTTGTTGCTTTCTTTAAAATAAGGAGCATCTATTAATCGTATTTGTACTTCTATTTTACCGTCAAAAAGTCACGATACAACTTTCTATTTTGTTATCGATTTTTGTCAAAATCAATTCAAAACATACGAAAGTCAATCGACCTGACCTCAATTAATCATATTTTACCTTGATTTTTAATATTCATATAAATATACTGGTTTAATTGAAGATTTTCAAAAAAATGCATTCGTTTAGTAAATTTTTCTATTTTTACCAAAAAAACTATAGAATTATGAAACACCTTTTAATTTTAACTATTCTTATTTCTACATTCTCATTAACTAGTCAGTCTGAAATAAAATGGGGTAATGTTCGCGAATATAAAACTGGAAGTCCTGATGTACTAATTGGAAAAGATAAAAACAATTATATACTTTATGGAAAAGATAATGTAAAGAAAAGCCCTTTACTTTTAAGTTCTAATTTCATAAATGTAATCTATAATTTTAATGCCCAACTAAATTTTGAAAGTTCAAACATTTTTACATTAAAAAAACACAAAGAGAAAGAAATCAAACTGGAAGAAATAATAATGCTCGATAAAGAAATAATTGTTTTTTCTTCCTATTACGATAAAAAAGAAAAAAAATCTTTTGCTTATGGACAAGTTTTAAATACAAAAGGAGAATCGAAATCTGACATTGTTGAATTAGGTGAAATACAAGCCGCAAAATTCAGAAGAAAAGGCTTTTTTGATTTTGTAGTTTCTGCAAACTTCACTTCATTTTTGGTTTACGAAAACCCACCATTTGAAAAATATAACAATGAAAAATTTAAATATAAAGTATATAACAAAGATTTAAAAATAGAATGGGAAGCAGAAATTGTGCTTCCTTTTTTAGATAAAGAGTTTGCTGTACACGGTTATTTTCTAGATGCCAACAATAATGTTTACATGATCGCAACCATCCTTGAAGAACTAGAAAAAGGTGTAAAAAGAAAAAACACAGACAATCCTCATGGTAAAAAAATTGTATTAGTCTATGATCCTGTAACTAAAGAATTAACAGAATTAGATTTAAAAATGAAAAGTACACAACGCCCTACAGAGATGGCTATTTCAGTTTCTGACGAAGCTATAAAAATTGTTGGGTTTTATGCTGATGGAAAAACCATCTCAGCTAAAGGAGTCTTTTTTTATGAGGTAAGTACCCAAACAAAACAAATAATAAAGTCCGAATTTAAAGAGTTTTCAAAAGAGTTTGTGAGTTACTTCGTAGGCGACAAGAAAGCGGATAAAGAATATGGCTTATTTAATTATGAAATTCGTGACATAGTATTACATAAAGACAACAGTTTATCTTTTGTTTCAGAGTATTATAAATATTTTGAACGATGTCATACCGACCCTAAAACAGGGAGACAAACTTGCACTCACAACTATCTATATCACGACATTATTGTTACGAGAATAAATCCTGAAGGCAAAGTTTCTTGGACTACTAGAGTTCCAAAAAGACAACACACTGTAAATGATAATGGATATTATTCTTCATTTGCATTTGGTCATAAAAACGGAAATATATTTTTAGTATACAACGACAATCCTAAAAACATTCCAATATAAAGAAACACCACAACCCACATTACGAAAGATGAAAAATGTAAAGATGAAAAAAGCGATTCCGATATTGATAAAAATTAACGAAAAAGGAGATATCGAAAGAACTCCTTTGTTTAAAAATGCTAAGGATAAATTTATTCTAAGACCAAAGTTTAGTGGTTACTTAAGAGGCTCTGAAATGATTCTTTTTGCTAGAACCCCCAGACTTTATAAACTTGGCAAATTGGAACTTTAATTCTGAATAAAAACAAAACTCGTTGCGATAAGCAACTTTTTAGTTACTTTTTGGACTTGCATCCAATATGATGATGTTATAAATAATAGGAGGTGGTGTTTAGACAGATTTTGGGGTGCAATAAATATCAAAAGTTAAAATGGAACAACAAAGCGAAGAGATTATCCAAGAACTAATTAGACAAGGTCATAAAAAATTAATCGCCCAATTTCTCTTATTACAATTGCCATTACACTTCCTCTTCTTATATTGACTGGACTCAAATTTATTACATTTTATTCTCTTTTAATTGGTATGGGTTTTACATTAATTATAACTTGGCTTTTTTGGTCATTTAAAATCACTAAATGGCGAATTTTCGCATACGACCAACTTGAAGAAAGTGACCTCGATGAATTTCACTATAAAGCAGTTAAAGCAAAACTTTTATGGCCTCAGGGAAGTGTTTTTGAAAAAACTGAAATTCGTAATCATTCTGAAAAGGTAAGAATAGATTCAATTCTAAAAAAACAGTAAATAAAAAAACTGCATCCAACAACTAAACATTCGGATTGACGATAGGCAAAATTTCAGCCATAGGGCAGACACGTGAATGTAGTGTTGACTGACCCGAGTTTGAGCTATGGGGAAAACGACAAGAAGTTGTAGGTTTGATTATTTAAATCTTCAAATTGCTTCATTTTCAAATCTTCAAATTGCCCCATTTTCAAATTGCCTCATTTTCAAATTAACAAATCACCACCTACTCGAAGACCCTCCGCCTCCTGAGCTTCCTCCTCCCCATGATCCACCTCCAGAAGAAGATGAAGAACTCGAAGAAGAACTAGATTCTTGAAGTTGAGCGATAGTGTAAGTGCTAATTTCTTGATGCTTACAATGTGCACAAGCTTTTTTTCTTTCTCCAGATCCAGAAGAGGAATAAGTTGCTGCTGTAATGGTTCTGTCATAGACCAAGTACCATGTTTTTGCTTTACATTTTGAACAATTGCTATAGCCTGAAAACCACGTTACATATTTTAAAATTAAAACATCATCAGGTTCATCAGAAATCCACACATCATAATCTACAGATTTTACATTCTCTTCTGAAACTTGAGTTGCTTTGAGGAATGCATCATCTTCTACTTCACATAATTTTCGCATTTCAAGCCCTGTTTTTTTACTGAATCTCGGTCTATTTCTCCAACTTTCTAATTGTTGTTCTACCAATAAATCTACAATATACATGGGTAAAGGAAAGATATATGTAAAAATATCTAGTTTAAACATTTTTAAAACTTTATACTTTACATAAGGATCGGGCACTAAAAATGTAATTGCATACATAATTAAAAACGAGCCAAATACAATTGATGCTCCAATTAAGTAAACAAAAACCAAAGTGTGGTAACCATAAAGATAAAGCCCAACGAACGGTATAGGTACCGAAAGTATAATAAGTATGGCAAAAACCCATATTTTATCAGTCTCTTTTTTGAGCAAAATAAATGCATTTACAATAAACGATATACATGACAAAATTGTGAAAAGCGTCCAAATGAAAGAACTTGGATATTTGTCACTTGCAAACATTCCATAACTTATTGCTGCTAAAATCAAACAACAAATTCCGATGATAACAACAGTTAATAAGGTTTTTCCTGTTGGACTTACATATATAGTTAAGGCAACAATCAAAATCGTGGCTATCAATGCAAATAATTTCCAAATTTTGATTTTTTTGCTCAACTCAACAAGTTCTTCAGCGTATTCAGGAACATTGTCATTCATTAAAATATTTCTAATGGTATGAATACCTGATTTTATTCCTTTT
>JAGYKU010000030.1 GCA_018401455.1 Flavobacteriales bacterium | reverse complement strand
TAGAAATCATGCCCAATATAAACATAAGTAATATGTAGTGTTTTCTAATCATCATTGTTTTTTAATACCAAAAGTGAGCCTCTAAATGGCTCTGAAATTCCATCTTTTAAATCTATTACATAAAAGTAGGTACCATCAGATACTCTTTCACCTTTATAAGTTCCATTCCAAGGGAATTCATATCCTGTAGAATAAAAAACTTCTTGTCCCCATCTATTGAAGATTGCTACTGTTGCATCTGGATATAAAAGATTTATAAATTCTAATTTCCATACATCATTTTTGCCATCTCCATTTGGTGAAATTGCATTAGGAATTAAAGTCTGAATTTCTGTAGTTACAGTATTTATACTTATTAATATGGTAGCACTATCTGAACAACCAATTGAATTAGTAACATATTGAGTAATTGGATAAATACCATTTTCAAAATAAACATTTACAGGATTTTGAACCGAAGATGTTGTTCCATCACCTAATTCCCAAAAATAATCTACACTATTATAAGATGTATCAATAAATTCAAATGTTGCTCCGATATTTAATCCATTACTCGTACTATAAAAGAATCCAGCATCTGGTCTAGGTGGAACATTTACAATTTGAACTATTGAATCAATACAACCATTTACCGTTGTTACAACTTGCGTTATTACAAAATTTCCACTTCCAACAAAAAGTTGAGAAGGATTTTGAGTAGCTTGAGAACCTTGTCCACCAAAATCGTAAAACCAATTGTTAATTACATCTGAAGAAACATTAGATGCATCTGTGAAATCTATGATCAACTGTGTTCCAGTACAATTTAATGCATAATCAAAATCAGCATTTGGTAATTCATACACTTGAACTGGCTTTACGATAGTGTCAGAACAACCTAAGTTCGTTGTCACAATTAAAGATACATTATAAATTCCAGCAGTTGTATAGTCAACATTGTTGTTACTTTGATTTGAAGAAGTCATACCATTATCAAAATCCCATTCCCAAGTGCTGATAGCACCAAAACCTGGAAGTGAAAAATCTACAAATGATGTGGTTTCTTCCAAACAAACATTGTTTGCATTGAAATTGGCTAAAGGAGGTGCAACAAAACTAATTTGAACATTATCATTTACAGCATTACAACCTACGTTATTTGTTGAAGTCAAAGTTAAGATTAAACTTCCATTAGAAATTTCAGTTGCAGAAGGTGTATATTGCGCATTCAAATCAGTATCCGAAACATCATAAATTCCAGTTCCTCCACTCCAAATACCTGTTGAAGTAGGTCCTGAAACCAAACCTGATAAATCAACAAAAGGAACGTTTGTACAAGCTGTAATATTAGCTCCTGCATCCACAACTGGTGCATCCGTGAATTGAATCAGAATACTATCAATAGCTTTTGAACAATTTCCATTATTGGTACTCTCCAAAATGATAAAAATTTGATTGGCATTGATATCTTGAATACTTGGTTGGTAAGTAGCATTTAAATCTAAATTGTTTGGAGAAAAAATCCCGTTACCAGAAGTTACCCATCTTCCTGTAGAGGAAGAACCAGAAACTGTACCGCTCAAACTTACCACATTGTTGTTTTTACAAACCGAAATCGTATCAGCACCAGCATCTACAATTGGGGCAAAAGTAATCGTAACCGTCATAGTATCTGATTCATTAGCACATTCCCCGGCATCTGTTGAAGTCAGCACTAAACTAATCATTCCTGCCACTGTATCAGCAGGTGAAGGCACATAAACAGCATTCAGTGTACTGTCATTAGGTAAGAAAACTCCAGAACCAAGAGTTGACCATTTTCCTTTTGAAGCACCTCCAGAAATATTACCGTTCAAATTTACATTGGCATTATTTGCACAAACTGTTTGATTTGCATTTGCATTTACAATAGGTGCTGGTGTAACTTCTAGAACAATAGTATCTCTTCGAACTGGACAAGGTCCTGTTGAAGTTAGTATTAATTTAATAGGACTAATTATTGTATCCAAAGGACTTGGAATATAAACATTATTTAAATCCGTGATTGCATTTTGAAAACTTCCAAAACCTGTTCCACTCCAAGTTCCTGTCACAGAACCTCCACCTACAAAACCACTTAACGGTAAATCGGCATTGGCACAAATCGTATCATCCAAACCAGCATCAACAAAAGGAAAAGAATTAAATTCAGAATGATAAGCATAACTACTTCCATTGCCACTTGATCCAGAAATAATTCCCATTCCAAAAACATCCCCAGAATTAGTAATAACATTATATGAATTTACAGGAACATCTGTTGTATTGAAATAAAACACCCCTACTTGAAATTCTCCATTAGTACCGGGAACCGTTTGAAAATCAGAAGCATCAATTATTGTTGTATTTCCATTCAAATCAAACATAGATTCAAAACCTGTTCTTGTATATAGAATTACTCCCAAAGAATCACTGGCTGATCTTGTAAAATATGAATTGTAAGTTCCTGCACAAAATAAGTTAGGCACTTGAGCCATTCCCATACTACAACCATTTCCTGAAACGTGGAGCACATATACTGGTTTTGAAGTAGAAATATAATTTACATCTTCTGTAAGTGTGTATTCGTATGTTTCACTCCAATTAATTAAAGTACTTGATGCACTTGAATTTGTAATGGTAATATTTGTTGCATTTTGTGTAGCAAGAATATAAACTTTCTCATCAGTAACTGTTGATTTTCTGATGACAAATCTATTTCCTGCAAATGATGTTGTTGTAATTTGATCTCCCAATGTACTCAAGCAACCATTATTAGAAATTCCACCTTCATGAACTGTTACGGCAACTGGTTTATTGGAAGCAACGATAGACCCTGATAGACTAGTTGAAGCCAAACCATCTGTATCTCTTGCGCTGTAAGTTTGTCCTTCATTCAAAACAACCGAATATGTTGTATTAGCATTTCCACCAACAACATTGGCTCTGGGCGTAATCAATACAGAGGTATTATCTTCAGTTGCAACAATATCTATGGAAGAAAAAGAGGAAGGAGTTGTCGCTCCAGAATTCCAAGATTTTTGAAAAGGAGTATAAAAATTCTCACCAATCCCTTTTGTTCCTTTTAAAGAAAAAACTTCTCTATTTCCATTAGACCTTACTTCGTAATAGGCATTAATAGCACTTGTGGATGTAATTTTCAACCCGTTATTTGAAGCAAGATTTGCGGCAGGACTTTCTATATCTGTTATAAAAGATGATAAATCAATACTATCCACTTCATTGGCTGGAATTGATAAGACAATGGGGGTAAACCCTCCATTTGCAGGTTGTGAAACAATAACCGTAGACGGAGTATCGTGAGTTAAGAATCTTAAATATATAGGATTATCTCCTAAAGAAGTTGAAACATTGGGCGCAGCAAACCAAAAGACTGTGTCAACTTGAGCCATAACTCTTGAAGAACAACAGTTTAGTATTACAATTATTATAAGTAAATATTTTTTCAATATTGGGGTTCTTTAAAACTTAGCGCAAAATTAAATTCTTTCTTTGAATATACAAGATTTCTATGATAAATAAATTAATAATCACGACAAACAGCAGAAAGGTAGTTTTGAAAATAGGAAAGATGAAATCTGAAATGGGAAAGATGAAATCTGAAATGGGAAAGATGAAATCTGAAATAGGAAAGATGAAATAGGAAATAGGAAAGATGAAATAGGAAATAGGAAAGATGAAATAGGAAAGATGTGAGATGGGTGATGTAATTAGGAAATCACTACTACATTTTAGAAACAACTTAACGACAAACGATGTTACGACAAACGATGTTACGACTTAACGATAATTTGATAATTTGTCAATTTGAAAATTTGAAAATTGGTTGGTTGGTTGATTTGTTAATTGGTTGAATTGTTATGACGACATACGATTATACGACATACGATTTTACGACATACGATAGCACGACAAACGATGTTACGACAAACGAAAATTGGTACATTGAAAATATTAGTACATTGTTACATTGAAAAAGACTTTAGATTTTTTATGGGGCTTTGAAAATGTGACTTTGTAGATAGTACATTGTACGTAAGACGTTGTACATAAGACATTGGACAAAAAAACCAAATAACTAATCAACGTGAAACGACTTAACGAAAAACGATGTTACGACAAACGATGTTACGACTTAACGATAATTTGATAATGTGTCAATTTGAAAATTTGAAAATTGGTTGGTTGGTTGATTTGTTAATTGGTTGAATGGTTATGACGACATACGATTATACGACATACGATATCACGAAAAACGATGTTACTACAAACGGATGTTACGACAAACGAAAATTGGTACATTGAAAGTATTGGTAAATTGTTACATTATAATATGTTTTGTGGAAAAAGTATATCAAATCTTAATAGTAAATTCATAAAAGTATGTTGAGTAATACTAACTTTGTCAAAAAATAAAGATAAATAACTATGAAATTTTTTATTGATACAGCAAATTTAGAGCAAATTAAAGAAGCTCAAGACCTTGGAATTTTGGATGGCGTTACTACCAACCCTTCCTTAATGGCTAAAGAAGGAATTAAAGGAGAGAAAAAAATCCTTAAACACTATGTTGACATTTGCAATATTGTAGATGGTGACGTAAGTGCTGAAGTTATCGCAACAGACTTTAAAGGAATGGTCAAAGAAGGTGAGAAATTGGCTAAGTTGCACGAAAATATTGTAGTGAAAATCCCTATGACCAAAGAAGGTATAAAGGCTATTAAATATTTTTCAGATAAAGGGATTAGAACGAATTGCACATTAATTTTTTCAGCTGGACAAGCCTTAGTTGCTGCAAAAGCAGGTGCTACTTACGTTTCACCTTTTATAGGTAGATTGGATGATATTTCTACCAATGGTTTGACTTTGATAGACCAAATTAGAACTATTTATGACAATTACTTATTTGACACACAGATATTAGCAGCATCTGTAAGACATCCAATGCATATTATAGAATGTGCAGAAATTGGTGCAGATGTAATGACAGGTCCATTGAGTGCTATTCTTGCTTTAATGAAACATCCATTGACCGACTCTGGTTTGGCTCAATTTTTAGCCGATCACAAAAAAGTAAATGGATAGTTTATAAATTTACTATATTAAAAAAGCCTTCAAAATTAGTTTTGATGGCTTTTTTTATTTACAGTTGAAATGAAACATTTATTAAAGTAAGCGAAGTTTTATTTATCCTCAATTATAAAAAAAAAACATAAGACAAATCGTATTACGTTTTTTAACAAAACCACAAATAAACATTTTAATGTTAAACAATTAACTGAATCAGTAGTTTTGACTTTAGAATAATTTCTAATTTTATACCTTAGATGGTATTAGAAGAATTAAATAAATCTAAATTATACTTTTCCATTGGAGAAGTTGCTAAACTTTTTGATGTAAATGCTTCATTAATTCGTTTTTGGGAAAAAGAGTTTGACATTATCAAACCTCACAAAAATAAAAAGGGCAATAGGATGTTTACTCAAGAGGATTTAAAAAACTTTCAATTGATTTATCATCTTGTAAAAGAAAGGGGATTCACTCTTCAAGGCGCCAAAGACAAACTCAAAGGCAATAAAGAAGATGCTTTTGAATCTCTAGAAATAGTTGAAAAACTTGAAAAAGTAAAATCTTTTTTATTAGAAGTAAAAAGCGCTTTATAACTGAATTCTTTTTGAATCTCAAAACTTATTTCAAACATTTTTGTTATCTTTATAAAATAATAATATTCATAGAAAATAGAAGTTTAGTATCATGCCCAAAGTATATGTAACCAGAAGAGAACGTTTTAATGCTGCGCACCAAATGTGTAATCCAAATTGGAGTGATGAAAAAAATGAAATGGTATTTGGAAAATGTGCTAACAAAAACTGGCATGGACACAATTACGAATTATTCGTAACAGTTTGCGGTGAACCAAATCCTGAAACAGGTTATTGTGTAGATTTAAAAAAAGTGAGTGACATTATCAAAGAATTTGTAACTGAACAGCTGGATCACAAAAACATCAATTTAGACGTTCCGTTTATGAAAGATAAGTTGGCGAGTACAGAAAATTTAACTTTAGAAATATGGAAAATTCTTGAATTACACATTATGGAACTAGGTGCGCAATTGTATGAAGTAAAACTGTATGAATCTGAAAATAACTTTGTTGCTTACAGAGGTGAATAATTTTTTGAAAAATTAACTATCGAACTCAACTCAAATATTGAACAGTTTATTTACTTTGCAAAATAATTTACATTTATAAACACAATTATGGATTTTGCAACGCTTCACTTATGGCCGCTTTTATTGATGCTGCCATTTATGCTTTTAGGAATGTTTGTGAGTTATAGACTAAAATCTAAATTCAAAAAATATTCAAAAATTCAATTATCTAATGGTTTGACAGGTAAACAAATTGCCGAGACCATGCTTATCACTCACGGAATTGAAGATGTAAAAGTAACGAGTGTTCAAGGAACTCTAACCGATCATTACAATCCTATCAACAAGACTGTAAACCTAAGTGCTGAAGTGTATTCTGGTTCGAGTGCTGCCGCTGTTGCAGTAGCCGCTCACGAGTGTGGACATGCCATTCAACATGCAGAAGCATACAAGCCACTTACTTTAAGAAGTAAATTAGTTCCCGTTCAAAATGCAAGTGGTAGTATTATTCAAATTATTACGATGATTGCATTTATTGGTGGAAATATTCTTTTTTCAGTGTTTCCAGTTACAGAATTTATTGTATTAATGATTGTATTGAATTTGGTTTTATTCTTATTTGCTTTGGTCACACTTCCCGTTGAGTTTGATGCATCTAAAAGAGCCTTGGCTTGGATTAAAACCAATAATGTAGTAAATGCTCAAGAATATGAAATGTCTCAAGACGCACTCAAATGGGCTGCTATGACTTATGTCGTTGCTGCTTTAAGTGCATTGATGTCTGTAGTCTATTGGGTAGCACAATTCTTTATAAGTAGAGATTAAAAAATATTAAATAAATAAAAAAATGAAAGCATACGTTTTTCCTGGACAAGGAGCACAATTTATAGGAATGGGTAAAGATTTGTACGAAAGTTCACCTCTAGCCAAAGAAATGTTTGAAAAAGCAAACCAAATTTTAGGGTTCAACATTACAGAGATTATGTTTGAAGGTACAGACGAACAACTCAAAGAGACCAAAGTTACTCAACCAGCCATCTTTTTGCATTCAGTAATTTTAGCCAATGTTTTGGGTGAAGAATTTCAACCTAAAATGACTGCAGGACATTCATTAGGAGAATTTTCTGCTTTAGTAGCTGCCAAAGCGATGAGTTTTGAAGATGGTTTGAGACTAGTTTCAGCAAGAGCACAAGCCATGCAAAAAGCTTGCGAAGCAGAACCTTCCACTATGGCTGCAATTTTAGGACTTGAAGATAATGTTGTTGAGGAAATTTGTGCATCAATAGACGGAGTAGTTGTTCCTGCAAACTACAACTGCCCAGGTCAGTTAGTAATTTCTGGAAGTGTGGATGCTGTGAAATTAGCCTGCGAAAAACTTACAGAAGCAGGTGCTAAAAGAGCTTTGTTGTTGCAAGTTGGTGGTGCGTTTCACTCTCCTCTTATGGAACCAGCAAGACAATCATTAGCTGCTGCGATTGCTGAAACTGAAATCGTAACACCTATTTGTCCTGTGTATCAAAACGTAGTAGCAAAAGGAGTAACTGATGCCAATGAAATCAAAGAAAACTTAATTGCTCAACTAACAGCACCTGTAAAATGGACACAAACAATGAATCAAATGCTTGCTGATGGATGCACAGAGGTAGTCGAAGTAGGTCCGGGAAAAGTATTGCAAGGTCTATTCAAAAAAGTGGACAGACAATTGGCTTGTAGTAGCGCAGAGTTATAATGTAATATGGTTTTGGGAATGTTTTATTCAATAAAACACCAATCAATACCATTCCATAAGAAATGATTTTCGATGTTTTTGAATGCATTGACAACACCTTTTTGAAGAATAGTGTTGCTGTTTACTTTGTGATTGAAATGATTATTGATTTTTGAAAAATCAGTAAAAACAAATTTGGCCTCAATAGAGCACTCAGATTTTTGGGATTTGAATTTACATATCAAAAGTCTTCCATCTAGAACAACTTCATCAATCAATGGTTTGATTTTCTGATATTGATAAGCTTCCAAATTCTGCATAAATATTATTTCAATAAATTATTTTATTGAGTTCTTCGTCTTTTAATGTTCCAATAAGCAACTTTTTGTCATCTTTAAAAAAGATTCTAAGACCTTTGTTTCCAGAAACATTATAAGCTCTATTGTTTTTGAAGCCTCTGAGACCCCATCCACCATATTCAGAAAGTGGATTATAGGTTACGACTTCAATTTTCTCGATACTTTCCCAAGGAAAACTTATAAATTTTGAATGGAAAGGGAAGAATTTAATATGTATTCCAATATTATCAATTTTGGTTTCCAATTTCATGGATAAAAAAATAAAGTAAATAGTAATACAAAGACAACCAAAATGATTAAACCTAAATTACTTATGGGGTTATTTCCAAATGGTTTATCTAAAATAAATTGAAAATACAGAGCTACTATTGTCAAACCATTAAGCAGTAAAATAATGAACCAAATCCACCATTGCTTAAATTTTTGAGTCTCTGAAAAAGTTATATTAGTAATATTCATAAGGATAGGTTAAATTAGTTTCCCTGAGACACAAGATTTCTAGCGTCTCAGGGAAATAATTAGTTTGAATATTAAAATTTACTTACATTCTTTAACTTTCTTTTGCAACTCAGTTATTAAGTCATCATGACCTTTATATTTATCCCAAATTGCTTGTTGTTGTTCTCCCAATTCACCAACTGGAAACTTACCAGACGACATTTTCTCTTGAATTTCGCAAAGTGCTTCAACATCTTTGTCCATGTTGTCTTTTAAAGTGTTTGCTTCTCCGCCACAAGAAATCATAGCAAAACTAATTGCTGAGGCTAAAATTAATTTTTTCATTTTTTGTTTAATTTATTTATTCTGTTATACTAAAAATGATCACATCAGCAGAACCTAATGTTCCACTTGAAAGATCGTAAAGGTTTTGGGAATAGTTATTAAGAGAAAAACTAGAAAGCGTACTCACTCCCATTCCACTTATTTCTGAAGGGTTATTTATTGTTGTAGGCGCTACAGAATTTGATGTTAATGCACCATTAGATTTATACCATCTTCCGTCTATTTGAGTTTGTTCAGGCCAAGTTTCTCCAATTAAGATTAATCCTCCATTATAAGGCAAAATTCCTTCAATTCGTTCTCCACATTTTTCTTGAGAAAATTCTCCTGTAAAGAAATTATACTGTTTGAGTAAATTTCCATTTAAATCTAATTTGAGTAAAGAACCATCTCCAAATTGACTTTCATCATAATCTTCGTAACTTCCTCTACCACCAACGTATAAATTACCGTCAATTACTCTTACACAAGAAATATTGTTTCTATCATTAGCTACTCCTTGGAATTTTTTAGACCAAATTACGTTTCCAGTATTGTCCATTTTTACTACTCCTTGAAAAGTAGAAACGCCTCTATAATCTGCTGCTAAATATAAATTTCCACTAGCATCCAAATCTATATCTGTAAATCTACCACCTACACCAATAGCAACTCTTTTGTGCCATTCAGGCGTAGTTCCATTCATAGAAAGTCTGGATACAAAGCCTGAATTACTTTGACCTTCCCATCCAGCAATGTAAACTGTTACACCATCAGGTGATTTTACTGTATATCCTCTATCATTGTATGAAGTTGAAATATCAATTCCTAGTCTAGTATTTGTAGAAACATTACCATTCACAGCATCCAATACCAATAAAAACACATTGGATTCTTCAGTTCCGATTCCAGAACCAGTTGTCCCTGTAACAAAAACTTTGTTATTTACAACGTCTAAAGCATAGGCTTTAGCATTAGAACTAACAGTTCCTGTATTGGCTGCTTTCCAGAATTTTTGCCAAACAATTTGACCGCTTGCATTTATTTTAGTGACAAACACTTCATTATTTCCTTGTTTTGCGGTGCCAGAAATATATACATCTCCAATATTATCGATAGCGATACATCTAGAACCTCCACCACCTTGTGAATGTCCATTCTCTGAAGGCGATGGAAAGTAGTCTTGGTTTCCAGCATCTAAACTGATACTCCAAGCTACTGTCTGTGTTCCTAAATTCACTTTAGTTACAAAAACATTTGCTGCATAACCGTCTGGTTGTGATGCTCCAGTAAAATATAAATTCCCTAAACCATCTATTACCGCACCTGCAAAATCATCAGCGTGTACAGTTCCCCAACCTTTTTTCCAATTGGTTGTAAAATCTGCAACTGGATAATTTGAATCTGGATCCTCTGGATCAGGTTCTGTTTTTTTGCATGAGACATTGAACATTATTAAAGCGCTTATGCTTAAGACGGTGGGGAATTTAAATCTTTTCATGGTTTATTTTTTTATTTTACTTTATTCTTTGAAACAGGATAATGAAAATTATTCAAAAATCCTGATTCATCAGTAAAGTAATGTTGAATTATATCTGTGATACCTCCTTTGGAATAATTATTTCCTCCTTCATATTTTTGTTTTACTTCTAGCCCTCTTACAACTCTTGTGGCACCTTCATTATTTGTATAAATCATATCCGCTTTACATGTTCTGAATAAGATTGCTCCTAATGAATTTGTGGTTACTTTCCATTCAGTTTGACACGCTATATCATTTATGGTTGCGAAATCATAATTTGGAGTAGTTTTTAGTAAATGTGCATCAACTGCGGCCCAACTTCCACCTGCATGACCTAGTTTTTTACTTGAAGAATTATTCAAAAATGAGGTTCTATCTGCATCTGATAAATTGAATTTAACTGTTTTTTCTGCTATTGGATATGAAAAAGAATCGAAAAACTCTTTAGTTGCACCAAAATCAACACCGCCATATAAATCTACATTATTTGGAGACAAGACTTTTATTACTAAAGTATGTTCTCCTGATTTAAAATTTGTATTATAAATTTTGTCATATAAAGCATAAGCAAAGACATTATCATTTTTACCTAAAAAAGTACTTTTGTTAAAAAGACCACTAGATTTACCAAAATCAGCATCATTTTTAGGAGCAATAATCATTTCAAAATTCTTTTTTACTTCATAATCATCATTCCATAACTCTACATTCCACCTTGTAAGATACGCTCCATCTAATTCAACATACACCAATAAATCACCGTGGTCATAGTCGCAAGTATTCGCTTGACACCATTTTACATTGTAATATTTTGGAGGATGTGGCAAATCAACCTTCATTGTAACATCGCCTCCTTTTGGAATAATATTTTCGTTTGATAATGTTAATTTACCTTTTTCAGTAGCATCTAAAGGAATTCCATATTTAGGACCATTTTTAGCCATTTCTAACCTACTTGCATCATCAACCTTTACTTTAACAGTTCCTTTTGCTATTGTAATTTTAGGCTCTTTATCATTTACTTCTCCAAGTCCCAACTCTACAGTTACAGTATGATTACTTCCTGACATTTTTGAAATTGCAGATGCGACATAATTTTTTGGTACGTTTTTATCTTGGAAAAGGTGTTGAAATACCCAAACATCTTGAGCCGTTTCTAATTGTGATTGATCTTTTGATAATTCCTCTGGAAATTTTGGGCTAACATTCAACGGAACATCAATGTGAGACCATTTTTTAGAAATATTACTTGCAAAACTAATTGGTCCAGTTGTAAATGATTTCTTTTCATCAATATAAACAGTCACAAACCCATAGGCTGTATAACTAGATGAAAAACTATTTGCATCAGCATGTTCTATCATAGTTTTTCCAAAATTTAATCTTACAAACAACTCATCATTCAAAGCAACTTCATCTACAAAACTCTTAGACTTAAATGATGTGTAAAAATAACCTTTTCCACTCTCTAAACTTTGTGCTTTTTCAGTTGACTTAGTAGTTGAAGATGAGTTTTCGATTTTAGTTTCAGTTGATTTTACTGGTGTTTCTGTCTTCACCTCTTCTTTCTTATTCTCTTCTTTTTTATCTTTTGCTTTGTTAACAGCTTTTCCGCCAAGCTTCTTCAAATCTACTTGAGCACTCACGTTGCAGATAGACAAACTCAACATTGAGAATGCTATCAATCCTATAATTCTTGTCTTTTTCATTTTATTGTTTTTAAATTTAGTTTCCAGTAAAATTATATAAATTAATATTTAATTACATTATAAATCTAAAAAGTTATTTATGGATTCGTGAATAAGGGTGAATTAACTTAATTAAAAGGTAAATGAACATATGTTAAGATATTTGGTTATTTAATTTTTACGAATACAACTTATCTTTCTAAAAACTCTTTTGTAGGATTTACTTACAGGAATAGAAGTATTATTCCGCAAAAGCAACAAATTATCCTCGATGGCTTTTATAGCATCTAAAGCCACTGCAAATGAGCGATGTATTCTCACAAATTTGTCGCTTGGTAATTGAGCGTAAAAATCTCTTAGGTAATAATTGATGGTATATTTCTTTTGATTTGTATATATGTTAGTATAATTATCTAAGGCTTCTATGAAAACTATCTCAGTAAAATATACTTTTTCATATTGATTTTTACTTTTCAAAAAAATATATTCTTTTTTCACATCATTATCATCAAATTCAGAAATACTAGGGGCTAACTTTTCGGAATTATTTAACTGAAGGTGCTTTTGAAGTGCTAGTTCTATGTTGTGTTTTAAGTCTTCATCTTTGAAAGGCTTAGTAACATATCCCATTGGTGACGCTTCCATTGCTTTTTCGAAAGTGCTTTTATCGCTAAAAGCAGTAACAAATACAATGGGTAATTTAAAACTTTTAACAATCTGTTTGGCAGTTTCGATGCCGTCTTTTTCTTTATTCAATTGAATATCTGTAAGAACTATATCAGGAGAATGTTCTACAATTTTGACTAACGCCTCTTCGTAACTTTCAGCCCAATCTACTACATCGTAGTCCATATCCTCAAGCCTTTGTCTTAAATCAAGCGCAATGGAAAATTCATCTTCAACTATTAAAACTTTAGTTTTCATCACTAAATGGGGTTTGAAATCAGAGTTTAAATGTAATACAAATTTTTAAACCTTCAATGGATTTTATTTCTAAAGTTCCTTTTATTTGTTTGGAAAGTCCTATAATCAATTGCATACCTAATGATTTTGACTTCTTTATATCAAAATCTTCTGGCAATCCTTTACCATTATCTTGATATACAAAAGTGACTTCATCTTCTTTTACTTTGTGAATATCAATAAATATTTCACCACCATTTTCATCAAAAGCATATTTTACAGAATTTGTCAACAATTCATTCAAAATCAAACCTAGTGGGATTAATTTATCAATGTGTAAAGAAAAGGGTTCAATTTTTTGATTTAGAATGATATGTTTATTATTGAGCGCATAAGAATTCTCAAAATGGTTCAGCAAATTATCAAAATAGGTTTTCAAATTGATGTCCACAAAATTATCAGATTGATACAAATTTTCGTGAATAATTGCCATAGTCTGAATTCGATCTTGTGTTTGATTGATTAATTCATTATTCACTTCTGTTTTCGATGCTCTTTTTTGAAGGTTCAATAAACTGCTAATGATTTGAAGATTGTTTTTTACTCTGTGGTGAATTTCTTTCAAAAGTAACTCTCTCTCTCTCAGCGACTGCTCTAATTGGATTGACAATTTTCTTTTTTGAATAAATCGTAATACAAAAATCATCAATAATAATACGACCAATATTGTTACGATGATGATGTAAAAATTCTTAGTTTCCTCACTTTTCTTTTCAAATTGCAATCTTTCATTGTCTGCATTTTGCATAGCAATTTGATTGTCTTTTTCAAGAACTTTATATTGGGTTTGGAGTTCCTTGAACGATTTCTGCAATTCATATCCCATAATAGAATCTTGAATCTTATGAGAAATTGACAACGCTTCGAAAGAAGATTTATAATTTTGGGTTAAATAATAAGATGTAGCAATCATTTTATAAGCTTCCGCCAACAGTTGATTAAATTGATATTTTTCACTCACTTCTATTGCAATTTCCAAAAAATCAACTGCTTTAGCGTGATTATTTAGTTTGTTATTCAATTCGCCAAGGTACAAATGCGATTGTGCCCATTCGTATTTTTGATTCAAAGAAAATGATTGATTCAAAGATAAACTCAATACTGAATCTGCTTTGTAATAACTGTTATTATTTATCCAAAATTTTCCTAATTTTATTCTGATTCTACACACCTCAGATTGGTGGTCAACTTCTTCAAATAAATTCAAAGACTGGAGCATTAATGACAATACTTCTTGGTCATTTTTAAGTCGATTGAAGATTTCTGCTTTGGTCACATAAAAATAGCCAAGTCCCACTTTGTTTTCATTTTTCAACAACTTTTTTTCCGCTTGCAATAGTACATTCAAAGCTTCATTAGGTTGGTTCATTTCCAAATATAGTTCCGATATGTTTTGAAGTGTTATAGCACTGTTTTTGTCATCTTGTACTTTGTCAAAAATGATTTTACTTTTTTGGTAATATTCAATAGATGAAAGATAATTATTTTGTTTGCGGTATGCATTTGCAATGTTGTTGTAATTCCCAGCAATTCCTCTATCAAAATCGATGCTCTTTTGTATTTCAATTGCTTTTTTAAAATAAAATATAGCACTATCAATTTCACCTTGGTCTTTTTTTACAGTTCCATAAAAAGTATAACTATACGCCAAATTGTTGGTGTCTGAAATTTCTTTACAAATCGTAATTATTTTACCAATGTAATATAATGAAGAATCCGTTTGGGTAAATCTATATTCATAAGCGATACTATCGTAATAATAAATCAATTCGATTTTGTCTTCAGGTTCTTTTTGAGTCCAAAAGTTGGAACAACTTAAAATTGGAATTAATAAAATGAATATTTGAATTTGTTTTCTCAATGCTTTGGATACTTTTAAGGATGATAAGTTTTTACAATGGTAGGTAAAATTTCATATTCATAAATCGAAACCTTCTTTAATTTTTTATCGGTAAACATTTCCATCTGATCGTCAAAATGCTTGCTTTCTTTTTTATTACTACTTCCGTAAGGTACAATGGATTCCATCGAAATTTTATCGACTCCAAACTCTATAAACATCGTGATGTTTTCTCCAACGTAGGCTTTTAAAGTGCCATCTTTTTGTTCCAATGGATAAATCAGTGTCATTACATCTGGAAAACCACCAATACCAATTTCCTTCTCCCCTCTTTGATGTTTTAAAATTGTTTCTAAAGTAATAATTTCTCCTTTAAAATGTTTCTCCAAATACTTCTGAGTGTATGCTAAAGCATCAAGATAAACCGATTTATCAAAGGAAGTTTTTTCGTATAATATTTCCCTGCCGCTATTCGTATTTTCCCAAATATATCTTGTCATCAATGTAAATAATGTTCCTGCTTTGGAAGTTTTATCAAAATTGAAATCCCAATTTTTATAAGTATCAAAAAACGCTTTATAATCAGAAAAATCAGGATCGTTTTGATATTGCATCAACTCGAAGTAGCAATTAAGTATGGGAGCGTTTTCTGGCAAAGATTGTGAGTACTTCATTGTTTTGAGTTCCTCCAAACTGATTTTTTCTCCTTGTTTGCTTTGCATAAATTGTTTTATTGTCAAAGACCTACTATTATCTCCTTTCCAGTCGTAGAAATAATTGACAGCCAAAAGCGAATCAGGCATTTCATAGCAAGGACTCGATGCTTTTTGAGGACTGTGATTACAATTATAGATATATCCACAAGATGGATTTTCGTATTGTATCATATCTTCACTTGGAACCAATTGGAAAGAATTCCATTGCATTACTGAGGTGTTTCCGGGTAATAATTCTTGATAATTGAATTGTTCAAATTTTTGAGAAATTGGCGCATTATTCATCATATAAATATTTTGCTTTCTATCTCCATAGATAAAATTTTCATCGGGAATACCTTGCATCACAAACAACCCTTTAAACTCTTCCAATGAAGTGGCTTTATTCATTCTGAAATACTGTTCGGCTCCCATAATTCTATCATAGCAAGTATAAAAAACAGAATAAACACCATGTTTGGTGATAAATGTTGGCCCAAAAACGCTAGTGTACATTTTCTTTTTCACGGTAATTGGAATTCCCAATACTTTTACTTTTAGTTTTTGTTTTTTTTCTTCCAATTCCAACCAATAACCATCTATAGTATATTCCAATTTGTTTTTGGGATGCATTTCCAAAACATACGTGTCATTTTTATCTACATCATTCGTTGTAGAGGTCCATCCCAAATATTCGTTCACTCCAAGCAAACAAGAAACGCCACCATGCCAAACAGCTCCGTGAATATTGAGTCCTTCTTTACTCACCAAATGTGCTTCAAACAAAGAACCTAAACCGTACATCGGTAAGTGAGGATTCATCATTAAAGTGGTTTTGCCACTTTGCATCAATTTTCCGCTAATAACCATTCCATTAGAGCCTTTTGACAAGTCTGTAGCGATGGTTTGTGAAGTGATTTTTTCTTCTTTGAGAATATCTCCAATGGCTTTGTCCATATGTGATTCTATGGCAATAAAAAAAGCATAACCTTGCAAAACTTCTTTGGGAGTAATAGGAAAAATTTTTTTCATCAACACTTCTTTGGGATTTTGTTTTGCATAATAATTCACTCCTTGGCAATATGCTTCCAAATACATTTGAAATTCAACACTTACTTGAATGTCATACCATTTCTCAATTTTTTCTGGAATATTCAGTGCGTGAAGCATATAATCTGTTTTTAGACCTTCTTTACCTTTATATTTTCCATTAAGTCCTTTGGCGATGATAAACATTTCTTGCATTTCCACAAAAGCATCTTCGGCATTGGCATACGCCAAACCAAAAGCCACCTCAACATCTCTATTGCCGTAGATGTGAGGAATTCCCCAAATATCTCTTTTAATGGTTACATCTTCTGGCTGAATATTGACATACTGTTGCGCAATAAAATGATGAGAAGTAAGCAAAATCAATGTCTGTAAAAGATATTTCATACGAATTTGTGAATCTTAATTTTTTATAATTCTTCAAAAATAAACATTCTAATGAGAAATATCCCTAATTTTGTAATAATGAGAATTGATAAATTGATATGGTGCTTGAGACTTTCCAAAACAAGGTCGGAAGCGAGTAAATTGTGTGAAAAAGGTATGATACAACTCAACGGAGAAATTTGTAAATCATCTAAAATCGTATCAAATAGTGCTCAAATTGGGGTCAAAAACAATCCTATTTGGAAAACTTACAAAGTAATCAATATTCCAAAATCTAGAATTGGCGCCAAATTGCTTACCGAACATCTTATCGAAACTACTTCTGAAGAAGATTTGCTGGTTTTAAAAGAAATTCAATCGCAAAACCGACTCAATCATTTGCAAGGTTTGAAAGGACGTCCTACCAAGAAAAACAGAAGAGATATCGATGGGTTTACAGATTGAGGTTTTATATGAAGATGATTACATTTTGGTTTTGAACAAACCCAATAATGTCTTGGTACATCATTCCTACTATGCTCGAAACATTGAAGATGATTCTCTTTTACAATTAGCTAAACAAAACAATTTAGGTAAATTATATCCCATCAATAGATTGGACAGAAAAACCTCAGGGCTTATTTTATTGGCTAAAGCAAAGGAATTTGTTGCCGAATTTCAAAATTTATTTACCGAAAGTAAAATACAAAAGAAATACAGAGCATTGGTAAGAGGTCATGTTATGGAAAATGGCATTATAGATTCTCCCGTAAAAAATGAAAGAGGAAATTACAAAGAAGCAACTTCAAAATATCAACCTTTAGAATATTTTACATTACCCATTCCAGTAGTTCCTTACCCAAGTTCGAGATACACATTGCTTGAATTTGAACCCATTACAGGAAGAACACATCAATTGAGAATTCATGCTAATAAAATAGCACATCCTATAGTTGGTGATCACAAATATGGAAACAGACACCACAATGCTATGTTTGAAAATATTTTACAATTGCCCAATCTTTTTCTTCACAGTTACAGCCTTGAATTCATTCATCCCAGAACTTCTCAAAATATATTATTAACCCTAGACCCACCAGCATTTTGGGATGAATTTAGAAACAAAGTTTTGGAATTAGAAGCAAATTCTGTTGAGTGAAAGTTTCAAGGTTCTCATTGTTAAATTAAACTTTATCTAACCCAAAATCACCAGACCTCAAACATCAACCATGTTCCATAATCGTAAATTCCTATTTAATCAAAAATATTAAATATGAATATATTATCCTCAAATAAAAATAACATATATTTTTCATTTCTTATAATTTCTTCTTGTCATGTTTCTTTAAATTCTGATGAGATGTATGTAGAAACATAAGTCATATATTTGAAAACACAAAACCAGATATTATTAATGAAAATAAATATAGTTATTTTGTTTGGATAAAGATTTTAAATGTTTTAAAGAGCAATATGTTTTTATAGATTCTATAACTGGAAGTATATATGAATCTAAAGAGGAGTTTTGGAAGTGAATCTTTCATCAATAATCGAAAAATAAAATTTTTGTTTTCAATAAAAGACAGTTCTAGAAATAAAATAGTTGAAATTGAGCTATAATCATGAGTTTTATGGCGGAAAAACATAAAAATTGAGAAGATATATGACCAAAGATATTAAAATAAAAAAACTAAAAACTATTCAAATGGGAGGAAAAGAAGTCAAGTGAATGAAACGAAAGTTATTAAAAGTAAATTACAAATGAGAAAATATAAAAATTGTGAAAATAGAATAAAGTTAATGACATTTTTAATATCCTTTGTTTTTGCTCAAATTACATTTGGACAAACACAATTTAGAAATCATATTTTATTTTAAATATAAAGGTGTTTGGATAGAAAACGATTTCAAAAGTAAGTTTGATTCTAATAGAAGTATGGCTGAAATAGTAAAAAACTATCAAAATGCAGACTTTGGTATTTACCCAATTGGATTGAGAATAAATAATCTAGAAATAAAAAATAATGAAATCAATATCGTGTGGGTATTTTACATTCGCATTTTTCTATCCTGAAGTTCAAAAATGTGTGTTCAAAACAATGATACTGTTTACAGACAAAAACAGTTTACAAGTAATTTAAATCAAGTTGACTCTATGGGATACTATACAATTCAAGACTATTTGATTTATATGCTATTGGTTCAACATGTTTACTTAAAAATTAACAAAGATAATTCCATTGAAATTTTTAGAGACACTTCTAAGACATTCCTCAAATTTCACTTAAATACACAAGAATACAATCTAAATTTTATTCTTATTACCAACATCGAACCCAATTCAGTTGTATATAAGAAAAGCAAAACACTAATTGGAAATTATTCACTTCTCGACAGTTCTAATAATATTGTTTCTAAAGACTTTACAATTCAGTAATGGAATTATGATTGGTCATAATATGGAAAGATAAAAAATTGAGTTTAATACAGACGTTTTGTGGAGGACCTGAAAAATATGACAAAGTACTTATTTATGACCCTAACAACTAAATACAGATGTTGATATTTATTTATAATCAATTAATGAAACAACCATACATTTTTAACAATTCCTTTATCAGATATTGATTCTGAAAATACTTCAGAAAGGAACATTCAAAATATAAAGTAATGTACACTTTAATCAAAAATTAAACTTTTATCTATCTCCACTAGACATCACGCATCGTATGTAGCACATTTTACTATTTAACAAATACTTCATATTTTCCTTTTTCAACTTTTTTCAATAAACGAAGCAATTGCGAAGGTTATCTGATTTAAAATTTCATCAAAAATATTCAGTTTTTTTTAACAACAATGGGCGCAAAGGTTCACACTTGTTGTACGTCTGTAAAGTTTTCACTTTAGTAATTATCAAATTAATCCATTTTTCAAATTATTAACTCAATTTTTAGATTACGAAACTTCGGAGGTCGAAGTGACAAATGTTTTTAGCATATAAATTAACAACTTACCATTAACAATTAACAATTATCAATTATCAAATTAATATTGTCTCACTCTTTCTGATTTCCCATCATCCATCCCGTCAAACATCAACCATCTCCCATCAACCATCTCCCATCTTTCATCAATCGAAGCACTAGCGAAGATTGAACCCATCTCCCATCTCCCATCAACCATCAACCATTTTTTAATGTAACAATATCCAATGTAACAATTACTTCATACTTTCAGGTTTCTGATTTCTGATTTCATATCTCCCATCTTCCATCTTCCATCCTAATTTAACCCTTCAAATACGCTCATTAGTCAATTTTATAAATGGTTTAAAATTATTAACATCAAATATTAGGAATAGTATTAATATATTTACTACCATTGCAAACTTTTTAAAAACAAGCCCTTTTGAAACTTTCATTTTACATTCTTTTGCTCTTCATTCTAAGTGTTTTAATTCGCTGTAATAATACAGATAATACAAGCAAATCAGAAGAAGAATTAATTGTAGAAAATAATGAAAAAGAAATTGAACAATTAAATTCAGATCTAAAAAAATATTCTTTTGAGCCTCAAGATTCTATTCTAAAAAGTGTCTATGATACTAATGATTTCAAAAACCTCTGGTTCAACGAAAATTTCATTTTAAGTGAAGAAGCAATTCAATTGATAGACCTTTTGCAAAAAGCAAATGGATTTGGATTAAATCCCGTGCATTATCATTTAGATTCTTTAGAGGTCTATAAAACAGCCTTCGAAACCAATTTCCAAAACGCTCTTGAACTAGAAATTACCTTGAGTAAAAGTTATGTAAAATTCGGTACTCACTTGCATCGTGGATTAATCGACACACCAAAAGTTTACACAGATTTAAAACTTAAAGATTCTTTAATTTCTTTCAGCAAAGTAATGAAAAAAGGAGAACTTATTAAACAATTACTACTTCTCCAACCTCAACATATAGAATACCAAAAATTACAAAAAGCCTTGGCAAAATATGTTTCAGAAAATGAAATTTCCGATGATTTTATTGCTATTCCAAACTTTAAAAAAGATTCTGTAAAATCCTATGAAGCTGCTAAACTGGCTTTGATAAAACTCGACTATCTTTCTTCTTCAGATACAGGAATACAAATTGTAGAAGGGGTGAAATTATTTCAAGAAGACAATGGATTGACACCAGATGGTCTTATTGGAAAACATACTGCCGAAATGCTAGAATATTCAGGAAGTAAAATTTATTTTCAAGCTGCTATCAATCTTGAAAAATGGCGTTGGATAGAGGATTGGGGGAAAGACTATTTTTTTGCCAATATTCCAGAATTTTTATTCAAAGTGTATGAAAATAATGAATTGGTTATAAATAACAGAACAGTAGTAGGAACTTCATATACGCCCACTCCAGAAATTCAAAGTCAATTAAAGTATTTTATCGTAAACCCTGAATGGCACGTACCCTATAGTATTACTTCTGGAGAGTTGATTCCCAAAATGAAAAAAGACCCTACCTATTTAGAAAGAAATGGATATGCGATTTCTACCAAAGGCGTTGCTATTAATGACATTGATTGGGAAAATGCCAATGCGAGTTCATTTAAATATACCATAAAGCAAAAAAGTGGCAGTTCTAATGCTTTGGGCAAAGTGAAGTTTATCTTCGATAACAAACATTCCGTTTATTTTCATGATACGCCTTCCAAATCATTTTTTAAGAAAGATATTAGAACATACAGCCATGGATGTGTGAGATTAGAAAATCCTTTTGATGTTGCCAATTACATTGTAAATAAAGAAGAAAACCCAAAATGGGAAAACCTTATTGATACTTTACTGGTAAAGAAAACTACCAAAACCATGACGCCTTCAGGAATTTACCCCATTCACATCGCCTATTTTTCTTCTACAGGAACAAACAACGGACATTTAAAAACAATGCTCGATGTTTATAAAAAAGATGAAGCCTTAATCGAAGCATTCAAAAACAAATACTTTTTGAAAGATTAAGTAAGGTTGTTCACAATATTTTAAAATAAAATCGTTTTAATCCTTTATTTTAAAGCAACTTTTTTAGACCTTTGAAGTCGTTATACTAATTATCACTCAAAAACATACATTGCTCAAAAGACTATTTATACTGATATTTTTATTATATTTCTCGGCATCAGTTAATGCTCAAAAAGTAGGGCTTGTATTAAGTGGTGGTGGGGCACTTGGATTTGCACATATAGGAGTTTTAAAAGCGCTTGAAGAAAATAATATTCCAATTGATTACATTACAGGCACAAGTGCTGGTGCATTGGTAGGAAGTATGTATGCTGTAGGTTGGTCTCCACGTTTTAATTGATTCATTGTGATATTGACAGACAAAGTTTCAAATGATGTCTTCTGGAGGAATTGAAAAGAAATTTGATCATTATTTTAGAAAAGAAAAATCAGATCCATCTTGGATAGACATTAAACTTACTGAAGACTTTTCACTAACCAAGATTATTCCTACCAACTTTAACAATCCAGTACTTTTAGATTATGAAAGTATGGTCAATTTTTCTCCAGTAAGTAAAATTGCGTCCTATAATTTTGATAGTTTGTTTGTTCCTTTCCGATGTGTTGCTGCTGATGTTGCTAGTAAATCTCCAGTTGTTTTTGATTCTGGACACTTAAATCAGGCGGTAAGAGCGTCCATGACATATCCTGGCTATTTAAAACCTATCAAAGTAAACGGCAGATTAATGTTTGATGGTGGTTTGTACAATAATTTCCCCACTGATGTAATGTATGATGAGTTTTTTCCAGACATCATCATTGGCGTAAACTTTACTGATACTACTTCACCTCCAGATGAGGATGATGTTTTTTCGCAACTAAAAACCATGATTCTCAACAGAAATCCATCTACAATAATCTGTGAAAATGGTATCTTAATAGAACCAGATGAACCTATCAGTATTTTTGGATTCAACGAAGGAGACAAAGCTATTGAAGCAGGGTACAATGCCACTATGGCAGTGATGAATTCTATCAAAATGCTTATCAAAAGAAGAGTCACTGTGGAAGAAGTGATGAAACGAAGAATGCAGTTTTATAGCAAACTTCAACCCATGATTATTGAGGATGTTGTGGTTTCAGGGGTGAACGACAATGTGGCGTCCTATATTAAAAAATCACTTTTACAGAAAGATAAGGAGTTGGATTTAGAAAAACTCAAAAAGCGATATTTCCGTTTGATTGCAGATACCAAATTAAAATTTATCTACCCATTAGCAAAATACAATCCCACAACTGGCAAATACATCCTCTATCTTGATGCGTACACACAAAGACCTTTTTCTATAAAGTTTGGAGGTGTTTTTAGTTCAAAACCCATCAACACTGGATATATGGGAATTAAATATGCCAGATTGGGAAAAATAGGTTTTGAAACCACAGGTGAATCTTATTTTGGTAAATATTATGGATCTGCTAAAGCCAACGCTAAATTAGACTTCAATTTTAAAATACCTTTTTCTATAGAAGGATTTTATACACTCAATCGATTTGATTATTTTAGAAGTTTCGCCACTTTTTTTGAAGAATCAAAACCTTCGTTTATAGTAGAAAACGAAAGATATGCAGGGGCAAACCTCATTTTTCCAGTAAGTTATTTCGGAAAAGCAGTTATCGGTTATTCTAGCGGATTAATTGAAAACAGTTATTACCAAACAAATGAATTTACACCGAGCGACACCACCGATCTAACAGTCTTAAGGGGGCATAATCTATATATTAAGTATGAACAATCTAGTCTAAACAGAAAGCAATTTTCTAACAAAGGAAGTATTCTGAAATTCAACGCATCTTATTTTAGAGGAATAGAAAACACGACTCCAGGAAGTACTTCCATCTTAATTTTCCCATCTGTGGATGTCTCTCATGAATTTCTTAATTTAAGATTCAAAGGTCAGAAATATTTTACGACTTCCAAAAGATTATCATTTGGTATTAGTTTAGATGCCAGCGCCTTATTTACCGAAAAGTTTTTGGATAATTATACTGCTAGCGTAATTGTTTCTCCAAATTTTCAACCCACTTACGAAAGTAGGGCTATGTTTTTTGAAGAATATTCCACACATTTCTTTGCAGCATCGGGATTACAGACCGTTTTTTCAATTAATAGCAATATTGATTTAAGAGCTGAAGGATATTTATTCAAACCTTTCAACAACATCTCTAAAAACAAATACAATCAACCGTTTTATGATTTGAGCCAAGAAAAAAACATTATTGAAAATACTTTTTTCATCGGTTCTTTAAGCGCTGTATTCCATTCTCCCATTGGACCATTGAGCGCAAGTTTGAATCATTATAATGGAATGGAAAAACCATGGAGTTTCTTAGTGAGTTTTGGATATATCATTCATAATGATAGATTTATAAAATAGACAGGCTGCTCTTGAAAAATATTTAAAATCTCATCAAATGCTTCTGAAGGAAAAATGGATTACCATTTACTTATATTTGTTATTTTTGTAGAAATTAATCTTCATAAAGTATGAATATCCTGGAAATCATTTTACTTGTTATCGCTGTCTCAGTGATATTAGTGGTGGTTTATGGTTTTTCGAGACCCAGGAAGTCTTATATCTTTAGAACTATTGAAATAAAAAGCACACCCGAAAAAGTATTTGAACAAGCTTGCTCATTGAAAAAGTTTGTAAAAAACTGGTCTCCTTGGACAGCAAGAGATGAGAATGCAGTGCACGAATATAATGACATCAGTGAAGGAGTGGGAGCATCCTACAAGTGGAAAGGTCATCCCAAAAAAGTGGGTTATGGCGAAATGGAAATCATCGCTGTAAAAGAAAATGAATCGGTAAAAAGCAAACTGTACTTTGGAGGAAGAGGTGATGCTATTGTTACTTTGTCCATTACCAAAATAGACAATGAAAATGTAACCGTAAAATGGGATTTTACTTCAGATTCTGGAAATAATCCAGTATCGAGAATTTTCGGTAGTTTGATGGACAAATTCTTAGGTCCTGATTACGAATTGGGTCTCAAAAAACTAAAAACAACTTGTGAAAACAAATAAAATATAAAAAAAATGAAAGCAGCATATATCATTGACGCAATAAGAACACCGATTGGAAATTTTGGAGGTACATTGGCTCCAGTTAGAACAGATGATTTGGGAGCTTTGGTCATGAAAGAATTGATTCAAAGAAATCCAACACTTAATGCTAATGAAATTGAAGACGTTTTGTTTGGTTGTGCCAATCAAGCGGGGGAAGACAATAGAAACGTAGCGAGAATGTCTTTACTTTTGGCTGGTTTGCCTGTAACTATTGGAGGAGAAACTGTAAATAGATTGTGTTCTTCAGGAATGGCTTCTACTATCAACGCAGCAAGAGCTATTGCACTTGGAGATGGAGATATTTACATCAGTGGTGGTGTGGAACACATGACCAGAGGTCCTTGGGTCATTTCCAAAGCTTCACAACCATTTGGAAGAGATTCTCAAATGTTTGATTCTAGTTTTGGTTGGCGTTTTGTAAACCCAAAAATGAAAGAAATTTACGGTGTAGACGGAATGGGTGAAACAGCTGAAAATTTAGTGGACTTGTATAAAATAAGTAGAGAAGATCAAGATCAATTTGCTTTTTGGTCGCAAATGAAAGCAGCAAAAGCCCAATCTGCTGGTAGATTTGCTGAAGAAATTATTGCTGTATCTATTCCTCAAAGAAAAAAAGAGCCTATCATTTTTGAACACGATGAATTTATCAAAGCCAAAACCACACTAGAAGCATTAGGAAGCTTACGCCCAGCATTTAGAAGAGAAGGCGGTTCTGTTACGGCTGGAAATGCATCAGGACTCAATGATGGAGCAGCAGCAATTCTATTGGCTTCGGAAGAAGCAGCTTCTAGAAATCAACTCACTCCAAAAGCAAGAATCGTAAGTAGTGCTGTGGCAGGTGTAGAGCCAAGAATAATGGGGATTGGTCCTGTAGAGGCAAGTAGAAAAGCATTAAAAAGAGCCGGATTGACATTAGATGACATGGATATTATTGAAATAAATGAAGCGTTTGCCGCTCAAAGTTTGGCTTGTACAAGAGCATTAGGTTTGGAAGACAATGACAGCAGAATCAATCCTAATGGTGGCGCAATTGCTTTGGGACATCCACTTGGAATGACAGGTGCAAGAATTTTGCAAACTGCCATGTTAGAATTGCACAAACAAAACAAAAAATATGCTTTAGTAACTTTGTGTATTGGCGTTGGACAAGGATATGCTACTGTGATAGAAAAAGTATAATGGATAAAAATGAAATAGCAATTGAAAAAATGCTTCATGGAAAAGATGAAGAAATTTTAACGATGTTTTTCACTGTTCGACAAATCATTTTAGACCTAAGCAAAGACATTGAAGAGACTATAAAATGGAATATGCCCTGCTACGAATTCAAAGGAAATATCTGTGGCGTTGGCGCTTTCAAAAAACATATTTCTATTTGGTTTCACAAAGCAGAGTTAATGTCAGATCATTTTCAATTATTTGAAAAAAATAGTAGTATGGGACAAATAAAACTATACGCAATGAAAGATCTTGAACAAGAAAAATTGACTTATTACTTCAATGAAGCTATGCTTTTAAACGAAAATGGGATTCAAATCCCCAAAAAGCCTAAAAATAAAACTTCAAAATCAAAAGTCGCTATTCCTGAAATCTTAAAAGAAGCCCTTAATGAGCATTTATCTGCATCTGATTTTTTCAACACTTTGACTGTTGCACAACAAAATGGTTTTATCATATATGTTGAAGAAGCAAAGCAAGAAAGCACCAAAGTTAAAAGAGTTGCCAAGTGTATTGAAAGATTGGAAAATGGCTTTAAAAGTTTTTATTAGTATTTTTCTTTTCAATTTAGTTTAAATATTTAAACATTTTCATAATTTTAATGTTGTAAGTAAAAACATTACAATGAAACTCCTTCTTACAATATTCACAATACTGATACTGAATTTTGACTTTTCTCAAGATGTTATCCTGAAAATCGAAAATATCAAAACATCTGATGGATTTATAAGATTGGCGATTTATGACAGTGAAGAAAACTATAATGAAGACAAGCCATTACAACTAAAAACTGTTGACAAGAAAAATTTAAAAGATAAAAGCATCACTATAAGTCTAGATTTACCCAAAGGAGTTTACGCCATCAAAGTATTGGACGACACCAACAAAAATACAAAAATGGATTATACTTTAGTAGGAATTCCTAAAGAAGGATATGGATTTTCAAATTACATTCACAGCGGAGTTGCTTTGCCTAAGTTTTATGAGTTTTCATTTTCGGTAAAACCCAATCAAAAAAACTTAGTATTAGTAAAATTAAAATATTGGTTATAAATGAAATTTTCTCTAAGTATACTTTTAACAATACTGTCATTTCAATTTTCTTTTGCTCAAGAAAAGTCCGATTCCATTGCATTTAAGGAAGCATGGCAATTCAATAAAAAAGGTATGTGGACACTTACTTCTTGGTCTTTGGTAAATATCAGTTCAAGTATTATTGCTTCACAAACATTGGATAAAACGCCCAATTATTTTCATCAAATGAATGGCATGTGGAATTCTGTAAATTTAGGATTAGGGACTTTGGGATTGATTTCAAGTTATAGAACCCTCAAGAAAAACCAATGGCAAAACTATCCCAACGGCATCAACAAAGCCATCAAATCATACAAAATCAATTTTTACATCGATTTCGCATACATCACAAGTGGTGCATTGAGTTGGGGTTTGCATCAAAACACAAGCAATCCCGATTTGGCTAAAGGATATGGACAAAGCATCATCACACAAGGCTTATTTCTACTTGTATTTGATTATATAATGTACAAAAAATTGGAAAATAATGTAATGAAGTTTCAACTGAAATAGTTTTTACATTCAATATCGATTTTTTGGGTTTGGTGATCAGGGCTTGAGGCAACATTTAGTTGAAGGTTGCCAACCTACGCTTTGGCTTCGGTTGGTAAAAAGGTTGAAGGTTAAAGGTTTGAGGATTTTACTTTTTCAAACTTCTAATCCCGTCTTTCATCTTTCATCAATCGAAACGCTTTGTACTTCGAAACAACAGTGAAGAAGTAATAGCGAAGATTGAAAACATCTTCTTTCAAACATAGAATTCAATTTAGGCTTCATAAAAACATGAAATACTTTGTCTTGACTTTAAGTTAGAACAAAACATAAACATTTATAAGAGACCTCTCTTACATAAAACCTTTCAAATTCATTAAAATCCCTATTTCATAGCTTGTTAAAATCTTTTTGTCACAAAAATTTGAATAACCAATCCATTTTAAGTAATTTCGCCTTTTAAACAATTTTTAGTTTAAAAACTATAAAAAATTACAATCAATGATAAAATTAACTACTATTATATTAATACTTTTTTTATTTGTATTTACTAATAAATCTTGGAGCCAAGAAAATAGCAAAAATTTGAAAACAAGTTATGCTTTCACTATCGAAAACATTAGTGATGTTGACCAACTTGGCAAAATAAAATCTGAAATTGAAAACTTAAATTTCGTTGAAAAAGTTAAAATCAATACAAAAGGAGAACAACCTACAAAAGCACAAATCATTGTATATATCAACGAACCAAAAGAACTTCTGAAGGACAAATTATGTTTAACAGGAACCCAAACAGGGTACGAATTTATTATTTTAAAAGATAATATTAATCTTTTGGACCTTCAAATTGATTCTTATTAACCTTATTTACTACCAATTATAATTTTTCTTGTATGAATTATTTTAAAATACTTTCGTTATTTATTGCCCTAGCTTTAGGACATTCATTTTACGCACAATCTGATGGTTGTACATTCGCCACATCATTACCCGTAACAGCAAACTGTAGTTCTCCTACTGCTGGAACTACATTAGGCGCTACACAAACCATTCCTGGTTGTGTTGGAAATGCCGATGATGATGTTTGGTATCAATTCACAGCAACATCTACTACTCATAATATTACTGTGGATGGAGCAACGGGATTTGATGCAGTAGTTCAATTATTCTCAGGGCCTTGTTCTGCATTAGTTTCACTAGGTTGTCAAGACCAAACATTTGACGGTGGAGTTGAAACTATTTTTGCTTCGGGTCTTACTATCGGTGCAGTATATAGAATTAGAGTTTATCATTATTTTGCTGGTTCGGGAAGTGGGAATTTTACTATTTGTGTAACCCCAGGAGCAAGTGCTCCCGCTAATGACGAATGTGTTAATGCAACTTTACTTTCAGTAAATAGTACTTGTACATATACTTCTTCCACTTCTTTAGGAGCAACATTATCACAGCCTGGATGTGCAGGAAATGCCGATGATGATGTTTGGTTTTCATTCGTTGCAACCAACTCGGTACAAACCATCACAGTTGATCCTTCCTCCTCAATGGATCCAGTTGTACAACTTTTCGAAGGTTCTTGCGGTGCTTTAAATTCACTTTATTGTGAAGACAGTGGTTTTACCAATGGAAATGAAGTAATCAACGCAATAGGTTTGACACCTGGAAACACCTATTTTATTAGAGTATATGATTATTACACAGGAACTGGTGGTGCTCCATTTCAAATTTGTTTAGAAGGAACACCAACTGCAACTCCTACAAATGACGAGCCTTGTAATGCTATTGCCTTACCTCCTGTGACATCTGCTTGTGATTATTTGAATTTCACAACTACTGGTGCTACAGCAAGTATGGGGGCACCTACTCCATTTTCATGTGTAGGAGGTTCGGGCGCTGCAATAGGTGGTTTTTCAGCATCTTCAGCAGATGTTTGGTTCACGATTACAGTACCAGCGTCTGGAAACATATTTATTACTCCTCAACCTAGTTTTGGTATAAATGATGGAGTTATGGCTTTATATTCTGGCACTTGTAGTAGTTTAACACAAATTATTTGTTCAGATGACCATAATTACCCAGGAGCGACCAACGATTTTAAACCTTATATCGCTCAAACTGGTTTAACTCCAGGTTCAACTGTTTACTTAAGATATTGGGGATTTGGATCATCATCGGGAGATTTTGGGATATGTGTTTCTGACCCTACTAATGATGATTGTGCTAATGCGCTTTATATTTGCGATATTAATGGATACAGTGCTTCAACAAGTGCTGCTTATACAGAAGATAGACCAGGAACTGGTGCTGGACAAATGTATGGAAATGGAGAAACAACTGGGGGAGCGTTTTTAGGAAATACCAACACGGTTCACTCTGGAGGTCCATTTGGGTTTCCCAATGGAAGTTCTCCTTCTGGCTTTTATAATGTGGCTATTGATAATAACTCATGGATTACATTTACTGCTTCTGCAACAACTGCTACTTTAAATGTTGCTATTTATGATTGTTGGGTTGGTAGTTTTCCTTCTGGTGGAATTCAAATGCAAGTTTTTTCAGGTACCAATTGCGATAATTTCGTCCCCGTCTCAAACTTTGAAGAAAGTTCTACGGGTTTTACGATAACCGCTTCAGGATTAACAGTTGGTCAAGACTATTACTTGATGGTGGATGGATATGCGGGTGACATTTGCAACTACACTATTACTGCCGATTCAGGTGTACAATTTCCAGAAATTGAAGCTTCAGTCAATCCTATTTGTTCAGGTGAACCTACAACACTTACTGCTCCAGCTGGAGCCACAAGTTATTTATGGTCTCCTGGAGGTGCCACAACTCCTTCTATAGTGGTGAATCCTTCAACTACTTCTACATACTCTGTAGTAGTGGAAGGTGTTTGCGGATACAAACAAACGCTTACTAAAACAATTTCAGTTAACCAATTACCAACATTAAATAATAGCCTTGCTCAAAGTATCTGCTCAGGAACTGCATTTAATCAGACTTTAACTGCTGACATCTCTTCTACTTATGAATGGTCTGCAACTCCAAATGGAAACGTAACAGGAGAAACTACAACTACACAAACATCTTCTACGATTAATAATACATTGACTTTAACATCTGCAACTGCTCAAGTTGTAAACTACAATATTACACCAACCGCTATTAGCTCGGGCTGTGAAGGCCCAGTTCAAACCATTGCTGTTACAGTAAATCCTTTACCAACTGCAAATGCTGGTTCAGATTTCACAAAAACTTGTGTCACAAATCCAACAGGTGCTGGAATTGGTATGACTGCAGTAGGTGGTGTATCTTACTCTTGGTCACCTTCAACTGGGTTAAGTTCTGGCACTGTTGCTAACCCAACTGCTAACCCAACATCAACTACAACTTATACTCTTACCGCTACCAATAATTCAACTTCTTGCTTTGCCTCAGACAATGTAACTGTAACAGTAAATACAACTCCACCAACTGTTGAAGCGGGAAATAATTTCACCAAAACTTGTGTCACAAATCCAACTGGAGCAAGTATAGGAATGACGGCTATTGCTGGAAATACTTATTCTTGGAATCCGACTACTGGATTGAGTTCCGGAACTGCTGCTAATCCAACTGCTAATCCTTCAACGACAACAAGCTACACATTAACAGCGACTAATACTGCAAATGGATGTACAGCATCAGATAATGTAACTGTCACTGTAAATTTAACTGTACCAACTGCAAATGCGGGAAGTGACTTTACAAAAACTTGTGTTAGCAATACTTCTGGTGCTACCATAGGTATGACTGCAGTTGCTGGAAACACTTATTCTTGGACACCGACTACAGGATTAAGTTCTGCCTCTGTTGCTAATCCTACTGCTAATCCTACAACAACTACAACTTATACTTTAACTGCAACAAATACTGCTAGTGGTTGTACCGCAAACGACAATGTGACCGTTACAGTTGACAATACCAATCTACCAACTGCAAACGCTGGTTCTGATTTTACAAAAACGTGTGTAAGCAATACATCAGGTGCTGCAATTGGAATGACTTCAGTGGGTGGCGTTTCCTATTCATGGACACCAACTACTGGTTTGAGTTCGGGTACTTCATCTAATCCAACTGCTAATCCAAGTTCAACAACTTCGTATACACTCACTGCCACCAACAATTCAAATGGTTGCACTGCTTCTGATAATGTTTTGGTAACTGTAAACACTACTAATCCTAATATTTCTGTTGGAAGTACACAAACAATTACATGTTCTAATACAAGTGTTAATGTATCTGGAAATTCAACTACAACTGGTGCTCAATACTCTTGGACTGGACCAAGTATTACTGCTGGAGCAAATACTAATTCTGCTACTGTAAATGCTACAGGAACTTACAATCTCATTGTTACAAACCCTACAAACGGATGTACTTCTAATGATAATGTATTAGTGAATATCAATAATACAGTTCCAAACGCAAATGCTGGAGGAGATCAAACACTTACATGTAGTACGACTTCTTTATCATTGAATGGTTCTTCTTCAACTGCTGGAGCGCAATATTCTTGGACTGGTCCAGGAATCATTTCGGGAGGAAATACAGCTTCACCTAGCGTAAACGGTGCAGGCATTTATACTTTAACTGTTACAGATCCTGCTAATGGTTGCCAAGCAACTGATGATGTAGAGGTA
>JAGYKU010000003.1 GCA_018401455.1 Flavobacteriales bacterium | reverse complement strand
TGAAGAATTTGCCCATACCTATTTTGATGAAATAGGTTTAGGAATAGATTTTACAGCCAGAGACATTCAAGCAGAATGCAAAGCAAAAAGTTTACCTTGGGAAAAAGCAAAAGCTTTTGATTACAGTGCACCCATTAGCGAAACATTTATCCCTAAAAGTAAATTTGAAAATCTAAACAATATCCATTTTTCACTTTTAAATAATGGTAATATTGTTCAAAAAGGAAATACAAAAGATATGATATTTGATTTTAATCAAATTATCAGTTATGTATCTCAGTTTGTTACTTTAAAAATTGGAGACCTCATCTTTACTGGTACACCTTCTGGTGTGGCGCAAGTAAACATTGGAGACCGTTTGGAAGGATATATTGGAGATGAAAAATTATTAGATTTGAAAATTAAATAATTTATCTGCAATTTGAAACCTAAATTCAAAAATAGCGTAGTACATAAGTCAAACATCATACACAGAATGGTTAAAATTATACGTACTGCATTCATTTTTAGTCTATTGATTGTTATTTCGCCTTTAACAATACTTTCTCAAAGTGCTTCAAAAGATTCAGATAGTACTCAAAATAAAGTAAATCTTTCAATAGATGAAGATGAAAAAATAGATGATGATCTGCAAGATTACATTTTCAAACCTAAGTTAAGTTTAGGAATTGGTATGTTCACTTTTTATGGAGATGTAGCTACCAATCACGGAGGATATCACCCAACAGTAAGTCGATTAGCGTATGAATTGAGATTAATCAATCCGCTTACAGATTATCTAGATATGAACTTTTATGTTTTATTTGGTCAAGTAAGTGCCAACGAAAGAACCTTAGAAAGAAACTTAAATTTTAATTCTCATATTACTACCGGTGGTTTAACTTTAACTTATAATTTCAAAAATTTTAGGACTTGGAAATCTGGCGTAAATCCATATATTTCGTTAGGAATTGAGTCTGTTGAGTGGTTGTCTAAATCAGATTTAAAAGATGCCAATGGAAATGAATATCATTATTGGTCGGATGGCTCTATAATGAGTTTACCAGAAGATGACCCCAATGCTAGCACTGCAGTTCAGTTACACAGAGATTATGTGTATGAATCAGATTTGAGAGAATTAAATTTAGATGGTTACGACAAATATCCTGAACGAACTATCGCTTTCCCTGTTGAAATTGGTGCTAATTTTAAATTAGGTGAAAAAGTTGATTTTAGAGTAAGTACGGCAATGCACTTCACTCAAACGGATTTGATAGACAATGTTACATCCGAAAGTATTGGAAATAGAGCAGGGACAAAAGGTAATGACAAGTTTTTATACACTTCATTTTCGTTGGTTTATGATCTTTCTTTTGGTTTTGGCAAAAAAGGTGGCGGAAAAGATTTTGACGATAGTGAGTGGTGGGATTTGTATGCACAAGACACTTCAGACTATGATCAAGATGGTGTACCTGATTTATTAGACTTATGTGCTAAAACTCCTTTAGATGCCAGACCTGTTGACAAATTTGGATGTCCTTTGGATCAAGACAATGATGGAGTTCCAGATAATTTAGATGATGAATTAAACACACCTGATGGTGCTCCAGTAAATGAAAGAGGAGTTGCTTTGACAGATGATGATTTTTACTTGATGTATAGAATGTATAAAGATTCTATTGGTGAATTTGCCCAAATGGACATTGTTACTAATCAAAGTGAGTCCACAGGAGGAACTAATAAACCCAGAGGAACTGATGGTCTTGTGATAGGTGGTAAAAAAGAATCTTACACTGTAATCATAGGATCTGACTCTACAGGGGTTTCTGCCAATGATTTGCATAAATATTTAAGTTATAAAGACTTTAAAATCGTTGATGACGGTAAAAATGTATATTACATCATTGGAGAATTTGACAATTTAAAAGATGCTGTTGCTGCTAATGAAAATGTTAAAAAAGATGGTTTTGATTCAAAAGTAGGAAAAACTACAACTGGCGACAATGGTAAACAAACAGTCGAGAAAGTTGACGAAAAAGATTTGCCTTTAAGCGATGGAACAACTTCAACAGTTGCATCTTCAACAGAAAAATTATACAAAATACAAATTGGTGCTTTCAAGAAAAAACTTAGTGGAAGTGTTTTCAAAGATGCAGGGGACATATCTTATGTAAAAGGTGATGATGGTTTGTGGAGATATTATTCTGGAACATTTACGAACAAAGAAGAAGCTGCTAAACATAGAATAGATATGCTTCAACAAGGTTATAAAGGAGCATTTATTGTTGTATTCAATGAAGGAAACAGGCTTACTTTAAACGAAGCAGGATTTGACGTGAATCCAGATTATAAAGATAAAGACACAAAAGTTGAAAGTAATGTCCCAACTTCAAATGCTGTGAATCCAGAACTGATTAAATTCAAAGTACAGGTGGGAGCATTCCAAAACAAAATACCTACTAATATTCTTGATTTATACTTATCAATTGGAAATGTAATTCCTAAAAAAGATGATGAAACTGGTTTAACAAAATATTTTATTGGGACTTTAAAAACATACAAAGAAGCTGAAACTTTGAAAAATGAACTCAAAGAAAAAGGATTAACAGATTCATTTATAGTAGGTGATTTTAACGGAAAAATAATTACTGCTCAAGAAGCGTTAGACTTACTTAAATAAAAATTAAAAACAATGAAAAAAATATTAACTGGAGTTTCTATAGTACTTATTAGTTTATTTGCTATTAGTTGTGAATCTGAAACAACAGATCAGAAAGAGAAGAAAGGAGATAACGCACCTACAATTGATACTAATAGTGTTAGTTTTTGTAATTGTATCGAACCTACTTCTGATTACATTTCAAAATGTGAAACACTCTTCCCTACTCCACAAAACGAATTAGACTCCATACAAAGAAGAAAAGAAATTGCGGCTTGTACAGGTGAAGTACTTTCTATGTCTGACACACTGACAAGATATGTTTTAGACAGCATCAATAAAGCCTATGAAAGTGATCTTTCACTTACAATTAAAGAAATTCCTGAAGAAAAAGAAGACCCAATTTCTGAAGATTGTAAAGCTTTTTTGGAAGAATATGCAGAGTCGATTAAATCTTTTTCATCTTTACTTAAAAAAATAGAAAAAAGCCCTGACGACATAAATTTAATGATTGCAAGACCATCTCAAGAAGAAGAATTGTATAGTTTTGCATCTAAACCACAAATGTTTCAATGTTCTCAATCAGAATCATTCAAAAAACAAGTGGAAATATTGAACAACAAACGAGATAAATTATTGTCAAACTAAAAAAAATAACAAAATGGATAAAGTAAACATTGGACTTTTAGGCGTAATTCTAATCATTACATCACTAGGTGTATATCAAACAAATTCTTTAAAAGCAGAAATTGCTGATTTAAAAACAGACCTGAATGCAAAGTTAACTACTTACAATGCAACCAATAAAAGTGATGTAACTAACACCAACAATACTATTCAAAATAATCCAAATCAAAATTTAAATAACAATTTACCTACAACTGAGACTCCTAAAAAAGGACCGACTACCAACATTAAGTTTGCAGAAGAAGTTCATAACTATGGTAGTGTAGAAGTAGAAAGTGAAAACTTGCATTCATTTAGTTTTACAAATACGGGTTCTGAACCTTTAATTATTTCAGATGCAAAAGGTTCTTGTGGATGTACAGTTCCAAATTGGCCAAAAGACCCAATTATGCCTGGACAAAGCGGAAATATTGATGTAAAATTTACTCCTAATGCAGGACAAGAAGGGCAAGAAATTGAAAAAGTAGTTACCGTAACTGCTAACACTAACCCTGAAAACACAATGGTAAGAATTAAAGCGAATGTTATTGCAAAGTAAATTTATAATAGCAAAACATATTTTAAAAGCCAATTCAATCGTTTTTGTTTTGGCTTTTTTTCTATTTCCCAAAAACTCATTTTCACAATGTAGCCCAAGCGATATCCCTTTCAAAAGTGGAGAACAATTGAATTATGATGCGTATTACAATCTCAAAAACATTTGGGTTCCTGCTGGGAAAGTTAGATTTGAAGTTTCAGACAGTATTTATAACAATAAAGCTTGTTTCTATCTACAAGGACGTGCTAAGTCACTCAAGAATTATGATAGTTTTTTTAAAGTAAGAGATAAATACGCATCTGTTGTGGATAAAAAAACTCTTGAACCACAAAGATTTGAGAGAGATATTATTGAAGGAGGTTTTAGTCTGTATTACAATTACTTTTTTGATAATTTGAAACATTTAGCCAAAGTTTTTGAAAGTAAAACGGACACCACCAGACAAAAAACATTTGATTTTCCTGCTTGTACATTTGACGTGATTTCAGCTGTATATTATGCCCGAACACTCAATTTTGATAGATTGAAAGTGGGTGACACAATAGTCATTCCCTTAATGCTCGACAAACAAATTTACAACAATGTATATGTGAGGTACACAGGAAAAGACCGTATCAAAGACAAAAATGATGTTTATTACAATTGCATCAAATTTAGACCAATGTTGATTGAAGGTACCATTTTTCAAGAAGGAGAATTTATGGAAGTTTATGTAACAGACGACAGAAACCATATTCCCATCTATGTCGAAGCAGAAATTATAGTGGGTTCCGTAAAAGCATATCTCACTTCCTACAAAAATGTAAAATATCCAGTTACTTCAAGGATTAATTGATTTTTTAACGTCATTTTAAAAATTTCACCACAATGGCACAGAGTTCTTATTGTTAAAAATAAACTATTCTATTTGTCATATCGAGTGACCACTTTTTTTTAAAAGCATAAGTTAAAATGACAGGTGAATATTAATTCCCCCTTTGGAGGGGGATAAGGGGGAGGAAATTTTTATCCCGCAAATCTCGCTGATTTTCACTAATTTATTCTGCGTATATCTGCGGAATCTGCGGGAAATATTTTGTCATTTCGCTTTCTTGTCATTGGTACCGATAGTGGAGACATCTAGTAATTTAATTTGGAATATAGACATCTCCATTACAAAGACGCTTTGGTCTTTGCGAGGTCGATGTGACAAAAACATTATCAAATTAACCAGTTAACAATTAACCATTAACAATTAACCATTAACAATTATCAAATTAACAAATTAACAAATTAACAAATTAACTAATTAACTAATTAACTAATTAACCAATTATCAAATCGAATTTTTAAACACTTCCAAAGTCTTATTCAGAGTAGCATCATTCAATTGAGTATTGAGAAACCAAGCCTCAAATTGTGAGGGAGGTAAATACATTCCGCCTTCCAACATTTTCCAGAAAAAGGAAGCAAATTTTTGGGTGTCACATTTTTTTGCATCTTCGTAATTTTGTATAGGATTCTCAGAGAAAAATGGATTCATCATCGATCCAAAACGATTTACTTGCAACGGCACTCCTTTTTCTTTGGCAAAACCTAACATTCCTTCAGAGAGTTTTTGAGCATAGTCGTTGAAGAAAGCATAAGGATTTTCTTCTTTTACAACTGTTAGTGTGGCAATTCCTCCTGCCATTGCAACAGGATTTCCAGATAAGGTTCCCGCTTGATACATATCTCCCAAAGGCGAAACTCTGTCCATGATTTCTGCTCTTGCGCCATAAGCACCCACTGGAAAACCACCACCGATTACTTTACCCAAACACGTAATATCTGTCTCCAATCCCAACAATTCTTGCGCTCCTCCAAAACAAGACCTAAAACCTGTCATCACCTCATCAGCGACTATTAATATATTGTGCTGTTTTCTGATGCGATTCAAACCTTCGATAAATGCTTTAGTTGGAACCACAACGCCCATATTTCCAGCAATGGGCTCTAAGAAAATTGCACCAATGCCTTCATGTTCTTGAATTAATTTTTCTACAGAAGCAATATCATTATATTTGGCAATCAAAGTATCTTGAACAGACGCTTGCGTTACGCCTCCACTTCCGGGCATAGACAATGTTGCCAAACCAGAACCTGCCTCTACCAACAAAGCATCTGTATGACCATGATAACAGCCCGAAAACTTAATGATTTTGTTTTTACCTGAAAATGCTCTTGCCAAACGAATGGCACTCATTACAGCTTCAGTACCAGAATTTACAAAACGAATTTTGTCCATAGTAGGAAAAGCACTGCAAACCAATTCCGCCAAAATGGCTTCATTTTCTGAAGTAGCACCAAAGCTATATCCTTTTTCCAAAGTTTTTACTACAAACTCTTGCACTTGAGGATGCACATGCCCAATGATCATAGGGCCGTAAGACAATACATAATCTACATATTCGTTGCCATCCACATCTTTGATAAAGGTACCATTGGCGCTTTCTATAAACAAAGGATTGCCTCCTACAGATTTAAACGCCCTTACTGGACTATTTACGCCACCAACTAAAGTTTTGACACTTCTTTGATATAATTTTTCTGAATTGATTAACTTCATGATATTGAATTTGTTGAAAATTTTCTTAAAATTAAAAATAAAATAAAAGTACAACATTAACGATTTTTTTGCCTTATCAAATACCTTCTTTGTCATTTTTAGGTAAAAAAAAGAATTTAATTTCAAAAATTTAAACTACCAAAAAACGCGCTCTATCAACTTAACATAAACTTAATAACTCTTTTTTGATTGTAATACTATTTATCTTAATTTTGTACATGAAAACAATGCATTGACATCCTAGACGGTTACTATACCCGAAACCAATGTGTTGTAAAGTTTTTTATTTTACAAATATGAAACAATTAATTACATCATTCCTAATTGTTTTTGGATTTTTAAATTTTAGTTTTTTTGGGCAATATGTTGTCAATTTTGAAGGAGCTGGAGAGACTAAAGGTGCTTATGCTTCTGGAAATGTAATCTTGAGTGGGATTTCTTGGAATATGACAGAAGCGTTGATAGGAACTCTTGCAGATGATTGGAAAAACGGAAGCCGTTCTGCTAGAATGAGGGGTTATGGAACAACTTCAATGACAATGAATGCTAATAAACCCAACGGAGCTGGTGTAATTTCCTTTCAGTACAGGAGATATGGAACAGATGCACAAGTTGCTTTTATGGTAGAATATTCTACAAATAATGGTGCGAGTTGGACTCAAGCAGGAGCCAATTTCACTGGAACTGGGGTTGTACAAACTTTTTCGCATACTTTAAATATATTAGGTAATATAAGGTTTAGAATTAGAACTGTTAGTGCATCAGGATCAAGTAATAGAAGACTTAATATAGATGATATAAACATTAGTGACTTCGTTGCCCCCCTATGCACCCCTCCCACTATTACGTCAATCACACCTACTTCAGGTCCTGCCGGCACTTTAGTAAACATCAATGCAACTGGTGGTGGTTTTACGGGATCTACTGCAGTTACTTTTGACGGTACACCAGCGGCTAGTTTTACGGTGGTTTCCAATACACTTATACAAGCGGTAGTTCCAGTAGGCGCTACTTCTGGAGATATCGTAGTTACGGATTCACAACCTTGTGATGCTAGTTTTTCTTCTTTTACGGTAATAGATGAAGATGGAAGTAGTTGCGAAGGCACTGTAACTTACAGCGATTTAATTATTTCTGAAGTATATGACAACGCTTCTGGATCAAATGGTTATATTGAAATTTTTAACGGTACAGGAGCTGCTGTTCCATTAGCAGGATATTTAATTAGAAGATATCCAAATTTAACAGGAGGATTTACTAACACTTACACTTTTCCTGCCCCTGTTACAACCATAGCAAATGGTCAAGTACTTGTTGGAAGAGTTGGCGACCCTGGAGCTTTTGCGGAAGATTTCATTTGGGGTGGAGGAACAGGTTTTAATGAAGATGACCGACTTGAGTTGTATAAAGATGGTGGGGCCACATTAGTTGATGATTGGCATGAACAATCAGGAGTTGTAGGTTATGTCAGAAGGAGAAATCCTGCAGCAATAACTGGTCCTAATACTGCATATAATTCAGCAGAATGGAATACAGGTACAAATGGTGATGTTAGTCACCTAGGTATATATAATCTTCCTTCTGGTTCACCACCCAACATAACTTCACACCCAACTTCTACTCAACTATGTAACAACGGCAACACTTCTCTAACCGCTGCTGGTACAGAAGGTTTTGCTGGTGGTTTACCACTAGCCTATCAATGGTATGTTTCGGCACCTAATGCTGCTGGGTGGACAGCTGTTACAAATTCAGGTGTATATAGTGGAGCAACTGCGGCTACTTTAAATATTTCCAATACTGCTGGTTTGGATGGTTATCAATATTACTGCCAAATAAGAGAAAATGCAGCAACTTGTTATTCAGCAACGAATGCAGTACAACTAGATGTTTTTGGTGTGGGTGGAATAGCAGGACTTTGGAGAGGAACTACCAGTACAGATTGGTGTAATTGCTTCAACTGGGATGATGGAACCATTCCTACAAACGCTACAAATGTGGTCATTAACCAAACTGCATCTAATAACTGTGTGGTTGGAGTTGGTTGTGGAACTGCCGTGGCAAATACGGTAACTGTTTCTTCTAACAATGGAACCAATAGATCATTGACCATCAATAACAGTGGCATCTTAAATATTACAGGCACTTTAACCATCAATAAATCTAATGGAGCGGGAACTCTGGTTGTTTCTACTACTGGAACAGGGCGCTTAATAGTTAATGGCAATTCCACCATTACAGGTAGTGGTGGAACAAATAATGCCTTTTTGAGAAACGAAAGTGCTACTGCCTTTTTAGACTTAAATGGAAATTTAACTATTAGTACTAGAGGTGTTTTAGATTTAAACCCCAATGGAATTCTTAACCTTGCGGGGAACTTTATCAATAATAATTCAGCAGCAGCATTTGACGAAGCAAATTCAAGAGTTATTTTTGATGGAAATACCAATCAAATAATCAATACCAATGCCTTTACAGAAATTTTCCATGATATTACAGTTAATAAATCGGGGGGAACGCTTACACTTCAAGACCCTGTAACTTTAGATGCTTTAGGAAATTTAGTTTTAACCAATGGACAAATGATTTTGAATGGTTTGGTGCTTACAGTTAATAATCCTGCTACAACTGCAATTTCAAGAACTAACGGTTCTATTGTCGAAGAATCTGGTGCTACAGCGGGTAATAATAGCGGTAAAATATCTTGGAATATGGGAGCAACTACTGGTGCACACGTTTTCCCATTTGCTAGTGGTGTAGGTGGCACATACATTCCATTTACTTTCAACTTAACAGCTGGAAATGTTGGAGTTGTTTCGCTTTCTACTTACCATACACCTGCTACAAATTTACCTTGGCCTACTAGTCCTCAATTAGTAACGAATTTAAACAGTACTACAGGTTTACTTCCTGATAATAGAAATGCAACTGCTGATCGTTTTTGGCAAATTGATAAAACTGGAGTGAGCGGTACAGCTAATTTGACTTTTTCTTATATAACCAGCGAGTTACCTGTTGCGCCTTTCAACAATTTTAATAACATGATTGCTCAAAGGTACAACACCACATTGAACCAATGGGAAGTTCAAGTTTATCCAGGTCAGACAAGGGGAACTATTTTAGGAGGGTATACTGTTACAGTACCAAATATCTCTGCTTTTTCACCTTGGACTTTATCTAATTTAGACTCTCCACTTCCAGCAGAATTGACATATTTTGATGCTAAACCTAACGGAAATAAAGTGTTTTTAGATTGGGAAACAGAAAGTGAAATCAATGTGTCTCACTTTATCATCGAAAGAAGTAAAGATGGAGAGCTTTTCAATCCGATCTTATCTCATGAAGCTGCTGGAAACTCAAACTATACGATTAATTACAACACAATAGATTACCAACCTTTGAGTGGAGTTTCTTACTATAGATTACTTACTTATGATTATGATGGAAGTTTCAAAGTTTCACAAGTTGAAACAGTAAACTTCGAAAACAATTCAATTGGAGTATTCTACGATGATGAAAATTGGGTAGTAAACTACAAAACAGACTCTAAATCATTGAAAGTTGATATTGTGAACGCTCTTGGAGCCATCGTTTATTCTAATGTTTTGGACGCCAATGATAATGGTATCCACATTTCGAAATCTAATATGGCTAGTGGCATGTACTTTATCATTGTACATGATGGTATGACAACACAATCTATTAAAGTTTTTAAATAAACATTTTTAAATTTTAATGCAATACAATACTTAAAAACTATTTTCAAGTATCTTTCAACCAACAGAAACAATATGAAAAATTTTAAAATCATTTTTACTTTTTTAATTCCATTTTTAGGATTACAAAATTTTGCTCAAACACCTACTACTTGTTTTGAAATAGAAAGTATCTTGGTAGATGCTTGTGGAACACCTGAAAACGGTAACGAAATGGTTCGTTTTAAAGTTGGACCCAATCCTTTAGATGCATCTTTAATGGTAGTGGATTGGCCTAACAATAGTTTTTTGGGATTGATTCAAGATGCACAAACAGCCACCACTACAGCCAACATTAATGCTACCATAACAAGTTGTGGTCATTTGATAGAGCCACCAGCTTATATCTTACCTGCTGGTGCAAGTGTTTTGTTAATTACAAGTCAAATGGTAAATGTTACTGCTAACAGTTTTGCCAATCTTTCGGATACTTTGTATGTTTTGTATCAAAACCTTCCCACACCTACATCGAGTGGTCATTTTGCAAATTATAATTCAAGCCCTGGACTAAGAACACTAACTATTGACTTTACTTCACCTTTAGGTTGTGGAGATATTGTTACCTATGACCGTTCTAACCTAACTCCTGGTGATGGAGCTTTAGCTAATTTTGAATGGGATGGTACTGTTTCTTATGCAAATAATGGGTGTCAGGCTTTACTAGTTCCTAGTGGTATCCAAATTACAACACCTGAACCTGTAGTTCTTTGTGCTGGAAATACCATAAACCTTTCTGCGTCACCATTTGGAAATTACACTGAAATCATTTGGTCTGGTGGAACAGGGACATTTTCGGCAAACAATGTAGAGAACACAACTTACAACTCAACAACTTCAGATAATGCAGATTTTTATCTTTATGCAGGAGTTAGAGCTGCTTGTAACGATACTATTTTGGATAGTATTTTAATAACTATCGCTACACCAACTACAAAAGATTTATCGCCTACCAGTTACGATTTGTGTCCAGGAGAAGACATTACGTTGACTGCTTCTGGTGGAACCTCATACTTATGGAGCACTACAGAAACTACACCTTCTATTTCAGTAAGTACTGCCAATACCTTTAGCGTTACGATAGATGATGGTTGTTATTCTGAAACATTAGATGCTATAATTACTACTAATGGAACCAATCCTACTATTTCCGTTTCAGGAAATACGGATATTTGTGTAGGAGAAAGTACCACACTTTCTGCCACTGGAAATGGCACCATCACTTGGAATAATAACTTTACTGGAAATGACTTTACTACAAATACTCCTGACGACTATTATGCAGTGGCAACTAATGGTTGTGGAACAGATACAGCATTCGTTACTGTAAACGATTTAGGAAGTGCACCAACAGTAACAGTTTCAGGAGATTTATTTATTTGTGATGGCATCAACACTACCCTATCTGGCATAAGCGCAAACGGAACCATTTCATGGAACAACACATTGAATGCAGATGATTTCACTACCAATGTAGCAGGAGATTATTATGCAGTAGCGACAAATATTTGTGGTACAGATACCGCTTTTGTAGAAATTGTGGACAACGGAAATTCGCCAAGCATTTCGGTTACAGGAAACACAGATGTATGTTCTGGTGGTTCTACTACCCTTACTGCAACAGGAGATGGCACTATCACTTGGAATAATAGTTTTACAGGAAATGATTTTACAACAGGTTTTGCAGGGCAATATTATGCCGTAGCAACCAACACTTGTGGAACAGACACTGCTTTTGTAACGGTAAACAATATTGGAATATTTCCTAATGCAAGTATTACAGGAGATTTGTTCGTTTGTGATGCTTCGGATGAAGTGTCTATCAATGTTTCTGGAGGAGATTCTTACACTTGGTCTAATGGTAGTACAAATACATCAGAAAATTTAACTTTCGGGGCTAATTATTATGTAGTAGCGACAAACAATTGTGGTAACGATACTTTATTTTTTGAAGTACAAAATCAAAGTGTGGTTGCAGACTTTTCTGCCTCTGAATTATCTGGAGAAGCACCTTTGGAAGTTACTTTTACCAATCAATCTTCTAATGCTACAAATTTCGCATGGAACTTTGGAAATGGTACCTCTTCAAGCAACGAAAACACTTCTACTACCTATAATGAAAGTGGCGTATATGATGTACTTTTAGTTGCAAGCAATTCTTTTGGATGTTTGGATTCTGCATTTGCTTCTATTACTGTAGTTGAAATTCCAGAAATTATCATTCCCAACATTTTCACTCCCAATGGAGATCAATCCAATGATATGTTTAGAGTGGCAAGTAACTATATTACAAATGTAAAAGGTGCTATCTACAACAGGTGGGGAACGATGCTGTACTCTTTAGAAAACACCACTTTCTTTTGGGATGGAAGTATTTCCAATGGAGAAGTTGCTTCTGATGGCGTATATTTCTATACACTTTCTGTTGAATTAACCAATGGAGAATTGAGAGAATATAACGGACATGTAACGTTGATGAGATAATTCTTTTTCTTCAATTGAGTAAAAACTTATTAAAAATATATCTTTGTGCTTCTTATTTTTTTTAAGTGGTACAACACAAAAAACATCTTATCGTAATCGTAGGGCCAACAGCCATAGGTAAAACTGCATTGTCTATTCAGTTGGCAAAACACTTCGAGTGTGAAATTGTGAGTGCGGATAGTCGTCAGTTTTTCAAAGAATTAGCTATCGGGACAGCCAAACCCGATGCTGAGGAAATGGAAGGCATTCCGCATCATTTTGTAGGTCATATTTCTATTCAAGACGAATACAATGTGGGGAAATTTGAAAATGATGCCATAGAGAAATTAGAACAATTATTCACCAGAAATAATGTTGCTATTCTTGTTGGTGGTTCTGGTTTGTATGTGGATGCCGTTTGTAAAGGAATTGATGATATTCCAAAGGACGATTCGATTAGAGCACAACTGAATAAAGAATTAGAAGAAAAAGGAATCGCAGCACTTCAAGAAGAATTGAAATCTTTAGATCCAGAGCATTACGAATCGATGAATATTCAAAATCCACAAAGGTTGATTAGAGCTTTGGAAGTTTGTAGAGCATCAGGAAAAACTTATACTTCGTTTAGAAAAAACACGGTAAAAAAGCGACCTTTCGAGATTCATAAAATAGGACTGACTACCGAAAGAGCCAAAATGTACCAAAACATCAATAAACGTGTGGAAATTATGATGGAGAAAGGACTTTTGGAAGAAGTAAAATCTGTGCAAGAATTTCAGCATTTGAATTCACTCAACACGGTAGGTTATAAAGAACTATTTGCATATCTAAACGGAGAAATCACATTAGCAGAAGCAGTAGAATTGATTCAAAAAAATACGAGAAATTTTGCCAAACGACAAATCACTTGGTTTAAGAGAGATAAAAATACACAATGGTTTGAGTTGGAAGAAAAACAAAATATTATTCCTTATTTAGCAGCACAAATTGGCAGGTTATAAAAATATTAGTAGAACCATTTGGAATGTCATTCTTACAGAAGCCGCTTTGCAATTGGTAAATGGAGGTTTGATGTTGATTTTGCTGTTGTATCTCAAAACCAAAGGCTATTCCGACAATGAAAATGCTACTTTTTTTGCTTCGAGATTTCTGGGTGTTTTGTTAATTTCATTGCCATTGGGAATTTATATTAGAAATAAAAAATTAGCAGGATTTTTCAAAACCGCAGCGATAGCACTTCCCATTTTAACTTTATTGGCCATTGTTGCCATTGAGGCAAAAGCGGATTGGGCTATTTATCTGTCATTTATGTTTTGGGGCATTGCTTTTAGTCTAGGCGAAATATCCAAAATTCCCTTTATAATGCGGAATGCCAAAACAGAAAACTTGACCAAATCTATTACTTTGGCTTATGCTACCTGGAGTTTTGGAGCGGTTTTGAGCGGTTTGATTATTTTCTCATTGTCTTCTGTCAATTCGGAATTTTTTGATCACAAAAACTGCTTGATTGCTATCGCTTTATTGAGTTTGGTTGGGATTTACTTTTCGTGGAATATCAAAAATGAATATGAACCCAAATTGGATGAAAATTTTCAAACATCTAAAAAATTCTCTTCCTACAATTGGAAGAAAATTAGTGCTGCATTAATTCCTACTTTCATTATTGCTGTGGGGGCAGGAATGAGTATTCCATTTATTCCTTTGTTTTTCAATAGTGTATTTGAAATGGATTACGGGACTTTTTCTGGCTATGGATTTATAGCTTACTCATTAGTTTTTGGTATGATGTTATTTACTCCGGGAATTAAAAACAAATTGGGTTTTGCATTAGCCATTCCACTCACTCAAATTCTGTCTGTAAGTTGCTTGATTCTACTCGCTCTTATGGAATTTTATAATGGATGGCATTGGGCACTTTCTTTAGCCTTAATAGCCTATATTCTTCGTCAACCTTTGATGAATATTGCACAACCTTTGACAACTGAAATCATCATGAGATATGTTGGCAAAGAAAATCATGAAATCACAGCATCACTGATGGCGCTTATTTGGAATGGAAGTTTTGTGGTTTCCTCTATGATTTTTGGACTAATGAGAAAAATGGATATTGCTTTTGCTATTATATTTTTCTGTACTGCAACTTTGTATTTTATTGCTATAGTTTGGTATCAGTTTATTATTAGAAAGACGTTGAGAATGGGAGAATTTTAGAAATTGAATTATCTAAAAACATATCAAAAAAGACTAATTTTATATTTCAAATGACATACTTCAAAACTTCATACTTTAAGTTTGTTTTAACAACGATTGGGCTAATTTTATTCTTTTCAGTAAGTAGTCAAACGCTGTATATTCAAATCAAACAAAAAACTATTCCTTATGATTCTGTTTGGATGAATGAACAAGTTCGTGCAATTTCTATACTTTCCTATTCTAATCAAGACTCGGCTATACTTTTGAGTAATCAAATTTTAGAAAATGTTTTTACAAAACCTAAACAAGAAATTGATATTCATCTCATTCCTTCCATCAATTCCAATAGTAATTTACTACACTTTCTAATACACAAAGGCATTATATACAACAGTATAGGTGTATCTTACGACATACTTAGCAAACCTAATTTAGCACTTGAGTATTATCAAAAAGCACTGCTTACTTGGGAAGCATTCGACAAAAACCCATTTACAAAATCCAATAGCACTATTCTTAAACAAAAGTCCAAAACATTCGGAAACCTCGGAATTGTTTATGACAATAAATCTGAATATGAAAAAGCCGAAACTTTTTATCTAAAAGCATATCATCTTGCACTAGAAACCAACAATGAGATAGATGCTGCATATGTTTTAATCAATCTTGGAAGTTTGTATTACCAAAAAAATGACATCGAAAAAGGCTTACAGTATCTAAATGAAGCATTAATGCTTACAGAAAAATTATCGCTTTATAATCAAAAATCAATAGTACTCAATAATATCGCTACTATTTTCATTGAATTAGATAAATATGACGAAGCTCTTGAACACTTTTTACAAGGATTAGAGATAGACCAGTCTTTAAATTCAGTTAAAAGTATCGCTATAAAAATGGGAAATATTGGTTATTTATATACTCAAAAGAAAGAATTCCAACTAGGAGAAAAATATCTCCTCGAAGCGGAACAAATGTCCGACTCTTTAGAAAATATTTTCTTGCAATTGGACCACCATAGGTTTTTGTATGAACTTTACGAAACAACACAGCAATTTAACAAAGCGTATCCTCATTTCAAAAAACATATCGAACTGAGAGACAGCATCAATAGTGAAGATAACATTAAAGAACAAGCCAATATTGAAGCCAATTATACCATTGAGAAAATTAAATTTGAACAAGAATTACATCAACAAAAAAGAGAACTAGAAATTCAAAACGAAAGAGAAAAACAACAAACTTTATTTTGGTTTACTACTGGTATTCTTTCTTTAGTCATCTTATTGATTCTTTTGTTTTTAAACAATCTTAAAAATGCTAAGAAAAGAACAAAATTGGAATCTGAGAAAAAACAACTCGAAGTAGAGTACAAACTGCTAAGAACTCAAATGAATCCGCATTTTATTTTTAATGCACTTAATTCTGTTAATGCTTACATAATGCAAGATCATTCTGAAAAGGCATCTCAGTTGTTGTCCAAATTCAGTAAACTCATCAGAACCATTTTGGCGCATAGTACCAAAGACAAATTGTACTTAAAAGAAGAAATAGATTTAATCAAAGAATACATCGAGATTGAACAAATTCGTTTTTCAAATAAATTTCAATACAAAATCATTATTCAATCCGACATTAACGAAGAAATCTTATTAATCCCAACAATGATTTTGCAACCTTTTGTCGAAAATGCTATTCTACACGGTTTGGCGCCTTTAGAAAATAATGATGGTTTGATTACTATTGAAATTGCGCACCATAACGTTTCAAAACTCCAAATTACAATTTCTGATAATGGTGTAGGAAGAAAAGCGAGTTCCTCAAAAAATTTACATAAAAATCACGAATCTTTAGCTACACAATTAATTGAAGAAAGATTAACTTTGTTGAACGGTTCTCATTTTGAAAGTATTAGATATGAAGATCTTGAAAATGGAACTAAAGTAATTGTGATTTTGCCTTTTGAAAGTGAATTTGACTAACGAAAAAACTTAAATTTTGAAACACACAGCACTAATAATTGATGACGAAGAAAATGGAAGAGACGCTATAAAAAGTGTTGTAGCAAAATACTGCCCCCACATCACAGTATTGGATGTTGCAAAAAATGCTTCCGAAGCCATTTCAAAAATTAACGAATTAGCTCCACATTTGATTTTTCTAGACATCAATTTGGGTGACGGAACAGGTTTTGACGTTCTCAAGAAAGTAAACATCATTCCTAAAACAATTTTCATAACTGCTTATAATGATTATGCCATCAAAGCATTTAAAGTAAATGCTGTGGACTATCTTTTAAAACCATTTGACCCTTTAGAATTGGTAGAAGCAGTTTCAAAAACCGTTCAAATTTTAGAACAGAAAAACGAAAATGATTTCACTCCTGAGAATACACTCATCAAAAATAATGATACCGAAGCCACAAAAATAGTATTGCCCACGTTGAAAGGTTTCGAAGTAGTTGCCATTGAGGCAATCAATTTTCTAGAATCTGATAACAATTATACTATTTTTAATCTTTTGAATGGTGAAAAGAAAATGGTGAGCAAAACACTCAAACATTTCGAAGAAATTTTAAGTCCAAGAATGTTTTTCAGATGTCATCAAAAATTTCTTGTAAATCTCAACTGCATTATTGAGTATCAAAAAGGAGAAGGTGGTTTTCTTACGCTCAAAAACAATATCGAAGTAGATGTTTCCAGAAGAAAAAAAGACGAACTCATTACATTGATGAATGAAAATTTCTTGAAGTAACACTTCAAATTCTAATTCATTCTCACCAAATTCTGAATGTAGTTGTTTTATATTAAAAATAATTTGTAAAATTGTTCATTAAATAAAATTAAGACTATGCAATTTAAAAAGATAATCCCAACACTATTTCTACTTCTAATTATTTCAGTTTCTTTTTCACAAAGACTATCTGAAACAGCATTATTACAAAAAGAAGTTTTTAATACAAAAAGTAAAGCCCTTGCAACTTCTAGCCAAGTTTACAGATTAGCTTTGGTAGATTTCGACCCCAACAAAGATGGCTTTATTATGGGGAAATTCACCAACTGTCAAGCGCTGGATTTAAGTGTTTCGCAAAACGTTACTTTAGTTCCTTTAGGTATCAAAAAAATGATAAATCTCGAATATTTAAACCTAAGTAATACTCAAATAGAATTTGCATTTTCGTATCTCAAAAAAATGAAATCGCTCAAAGTTATTTGTGTTGCCAATTCCAAAATTGGCAAAAGCGAAATTGCAAAGTTCAAAAAATTGGGAATTAAAGTCATTGAAAATGAGGCTGAAATTCCTGCTATATTTAAATACAATGGTAACATCAACCAAGAAATGTCTAACTCTAATTCTAGTCAAAATGTAGTTAACCCTTCCACTACCAAAACAGAAACAAAGGTAATTTCAACTACAACCAGTTCATCCCAAACCACTACTTCTGTTTCGAATACAACAAATCAAACAACAACTTCTAAAACAGTTCCTAATACTAATATCAATACTAATTCGAATACTAATGTTAGCACTTCACAAAACAACAATAACAATAACAATTCTGTAATTCAATCGAATACACCTGAGAAAGATTACAACAATGTATTGTCCCTTTACGAAGTAAATGAAGAAAATGCTCATTTGGTTAAATATTTAACCGTTTTTAGAGATTTAGATGATTTCAAAAAAATTGCTCCAAAATTAATTAACCTTGAATATCTGAGAATCAGTTACCTCCTTCTATATGGTGAAACTTCAATTCCTCAAGAAATCAATCATCTAAAAAAACTAAAAGTACTTGAAATCATTCATGATAAAAAACTTACTTGTCCAAATATTACACTCACTTCTTTGGATACCTTGGTATTGCCAGAAGTTGATAATTATGGTACATGGCTCAAAAATAACCCGCTAAAATATCTTGAAATTACTGTTTCAAAACCAGAAATTCCTAAAGCAGTTACGGAAGTAAATACTATAAAGGATTTGCATGTTATTTTAAATTATTTTTATGTAACTAGCGGAAGTTCACTTAAAGGTCTTTCATTGACTGGTATAGAAAAATTAACAGAATTGGAAAATCTGATTGTCAAATGTGAGAATCCTGAAAAAAGAAGTATAAAGGTCTCTAATTTTGTCATTGGCAATGAATTAAGTGCTTGTACTAAATTAAAATCAATAGAATATGACGGTTGTAGGGTTAGTGAAATACCAGGATTTTTAGGAGAATTTAAATTTCTAGAAAGCATTGCTATAAGAGCCAATAGCATTTCGCCTGAACTCAAAATGTTGACACAACTAAAAAAATTAAGATTGTTCTCCACTTTTGGAGAAGGGTACAACAATCCTCAAACTAAAAATGCCGCTGAAGTACTACCCTATCTTACTAATCTAGAAATTTTAAGCATTGCTCCTGAAAACAACACCTTAAATTTATCCAAAAACCCTAAAATTAATGACTTAATGGTTGACTTTTCCAAATCAACTTCTCAACCACAGTTTATTTTCAATCCTGACATCAATTTAAAAGAATTAGGTTTTATTCTAAATAAATCTTTTGGACTTAAAGAAAACATCAATCTTAGCCAACATACCAATCTTGAAAGGTTGAATTTGTTTTACAGTAATTCTTATAAACAGTTTCCAACGGGTATTCAACATTGTAAAAAATTAGAATACATTAGAATTCTTGATTTGAATGTAAATGGTGCTTTTCCAGAAGAGATTTGTGCTATTGGTCCCAGTTTAAAATACCTCCAAATTTCCAATGCAAGTTTCACCAATTTACCAGATTGTCTTACACAATTAGTTAATTTAGAAACCATTATTATCTCAGGAACTTTTAGCAGTTATCCAGAAGGATTATTAAAGATGAAAAAATTGAAATCTGCTAATATATCAAAAAGTAACATTCCAGAAGAGGATCTAAAAAAACTCAAAAGTTCATTGAAAAAATAAATTTAAAAAGTTTGGAAAATAGGAGTATTGAGAATTAAACACATATTGTTTTATTTTTCTTCGGGCGGTGATTCCCCCCTACCCATCAAATGCATCAGCATAAAATTCATTTAATTTATCTAACTCACTTTTTCCTGTTTCATCAATAATTAACTGATCTACTTTTTCCATCGTCAAAATCCGCTCAGAATAGTTTTTATAAAATTTGTTTACAAATTCAAAAATCGAAGTATCATATCCCAAAATCATAATATCAAGAGAGGGGTTTGTATAAAAAGCCCATTTTTCAGAATTACTAAATAAAACAGAATCGATATTATTATAATTAAAATGTGTCTGTAACTTTTGAAATAAATCAAATGTTATATTAGGCTCAAAACACAAAGGAATTCCATATTCAGATTTATAAAAACCCTTTATATCAATTGATTTCTTGTATGCTCTATAATCCACTTTCCTAATATTTTTAGGAGTTATATAAAGTCGTTCGTTCTCAAAACATTCTATAAACAATTGAAATTTGGAAAAAGTTTCCATATTAAAAAGCCTCCAACTTTCTAAAATAATTATACCCCAATTATCATTTTTAAACATTTTTTTTGGAAAGAACTCAGGTAAAAATAACTTATTAAAAATAGTTTTCACGTACAAATATTCTGCTTCAGAACTAATTACATATTTTTCTTTATTTTCTTTCAAATCTTAGTTTTATTTGTCAACCGCTCCGTAGGATTGCAAACCCTACTAAGATATGCATTTATATCGCCCATTTTGAATTACTAAAGTACATCTTTTTTTCATTTAAAAATTAAAATGTATTGCTTGAATGGACAACAACAAAAATTTAAACGAAGTTTTCTATGAGAGTTTAATGTTCCGCAGGATTACAAATCCAGCGGAGCGGGGAAACTAATGTTGTCCATTCTTTTTGTGACATTAACCCTAGTGAAGAGATTAGTGCAAAAAAACAAAGTCCTATTTTTTCAATATTTTGGCTCATTCATCATTATTATTCTAGTGTGTCTATTGCATAAGAAAATTTTGAATCTCTATCGGTTGCTTTATTATATCTTACTTCGGTAACATAAAACCATAACACTTTTTCCTCATTTGCTGATGGAATACTAAAAGACTTTTCATTAATAAAGAGTATATCATGAAAATGAAAAGGTTTCATTTTTGATATTAAATTTGTTGAATATTTTGAATAGTTGTACAAAATATCAGAATGATAACCCCTTACAAATAAATCCAAATAATCTAGTTTTACATTTTCTGATACTTTTAGATTTACTTTATTTAACAAATCCATATAAACAATAGGGAGGGATGACTTATCATTTTTTTGAGCATCTTTATATGTTTTAGGGATCATATAAATTGATCCCCCTTTATAAAATACTTTATCACGATAATAACTAATGATTAATGTTCCTTTGTTTAATGGCTTAAAGTTATTGTAACATTCCATTAAAGATTGTTGGTTGTAGTAATTGATTTGAGGCTGATTATTAATAACACTTATATCTGTTATTCCTAATATTGAGGAGTAATCTTGTGACGGGATATTGTTACTCTGTTTTGATAAGTTACTACTACTTGATGCAGATTTTAATCTAAGTGCATGAAGCACTTGCATATTCACTCCTGAAGATGAAACGATAAACATTGGCTTATTGTCTGTATATTTAAAATCATATTCAATTTTTCCAGCCGCTGTGTTAATAATGCATTCTTTTTTAGAATAAACATTATTCTTTACCACAGGATTAAAAACTTCATTTAAATCTTTATCTAAAACAAATAGACTAATGTTGGCATAATTATCTTCTCTTTTATTCCCTATATTTTCTGTAAATCCAATATAAATATGCTGACGGTACTTGTCATATTTTATTTCACTAACAGTTATCTCTTCCGTATAATCAACTTTAATATTTTTAGAATTAAATACCTTATCTACTTTTAAATTGTATTGGAAAACCACAAAATTAGTGTTGTCTTTTTTATCATAAAAATAAACAAACTCATCAGAAACATCAAGTATCTTAATTCCCGTTTGATCTTGAATTCCTATATTCTTCTCCCAAATTAATTTTAACTCGAATCCTAATTTTTCATAACAAGTCAATACTAGTGGTAAATTGTTACTATAGGCTGTTGAATCTTTGAAAACATAGACGTATTTACCCTTATTAAATGAGTTAAATAAATTTATTTGCTCATTGTTGAATTTGAATTCGCCCAATTCTAATTCTTCATTAAATGATATTTTTGAGTTTTCATTATCCCATTCTGAAACGTACATATCAGGAGGAAGTAAAGATGTTTCGTATTCTGTTTTTTTATCTTTTGTAAAAGAAGTCGTCAAAGATGCCAAAACATTAAAGTCTTCGTCTAATTTTACTACAGCATATTTGCTTTCTTCTGTAATACCACCAACGTATATTACTCCATTAACTTCATCTTTATAATAACTAATATCATATTTCAAATTTTCTAGTTGACCAAAAGAAACAAGAGCACTCAAAAACAATGTGGAGAGGAAAAACAGTGATTTCATTTTTATTTTATTTATTTATGTATCTTACAAAAATAGAAAACATTCTGTTAACCAAAAGAATAAAAAACTTTAATCTATGGATTAGAAGAACTTGTATTGAATTTATTGTCATCAACTCATAATTCATAAATCGAAAGGTAACTTATTTATTAGGTGCTAATTGGAACGCAAGGTTAAAAAAAGATTTTAAAGTCCTTTAAATCAGTTAACTATTTTTTAAGTTAGCATATACTACCTTAAAAACCACAATTCTAAAAATCATAATCATATTGATTATCAAACAATTAAAATATAAAAATACTATAAGGTGCTAATTGGAACGTTACCCTGATTGAGGAATACAAATTTCCAATTAAAATTATCTTAAATGTCAAAATGGAACGAGATACGCTATAGCTAATCGCGCACCAGCCTTTCTTAATTTATTCTCTCTACCCAAAGCATTTAATATTTTACTCGATATTTCTCTTTGAATCTTCATATTTTATGTAAAATTAGGAATCCAATTCCTAATTAGCAAACTTTTTCCAACTAATTATTTAAAAATCAGCACAACAAAAAAGGCTACCTTATTTAAGATAGCCTTTCAAATTTTATTAAATCAGTGTTTGATTAGCCGTTCAAAGCTTCTGCACCACCTACAATTTCAAGAATCTCATTTGTAATTGCTGCTTGACGAGCTTTATTGTAAAACAACTGTAAATCTTTCTTCAAAGAAGTTGCATTGTCTGTTGCTTTATGCATCGCTGTCATACGAGCACCGTGTTCAGAAGCATTTGAATCTAGAAGAGCTTTATAAAACTGAATCTTAAGTGAATTCGGAACCAAATTAGTAACGATTTCTTCTTTAGAAGGTTCAAAAATGTAATCAGCAGTTGCTGTTTTTGCACTTTCGTTTACACTAGGAATAATGGGTAAAAACTGTTCAGTAGTCACTGTTTGTGAAGCAGCATTATTAAACGCATTATATACCAATATAATTTTGTCAAAAGATCTATCTGTAAATCGCTCCATCAATACTTCTGAAATCTGTGAAGCACTATCAAAGTTCAAGTTGTCCCATACTTTTTCGGTATGATGCGGCAATCTTGTTCCTTTGATGGCAAATTCAGTTCCTTTAAGTGCATCATTCATTTTTTTACCAATAGGTAAAATAGCAACGTTGCAATCTTTGTACTCAGAAAGCGCCAATCTTTTTACTTCTTTTACAATGTAATTGTTGAATCCACCACACAAACCTCTGTTGGAATTGATACCAACAATAAGAACGTTCTTAAGCGCTCTTTTTTGTGTATATTGATTTTCATTTGCATCCAAAGAAGAAGACAAATTGCTTAAGATTTCTTGCAGTTTTTCAGCATAAGGACGCATTTGAGTAATGGCATCCTGAGCTCTTTTCAACTTCGCTGCAGAAACCATCTTCATTGCTGAAGTGATTTGCATCGTTGAATTAACTGAAGTAATTCTATTTCTTATTTCTTTTAAATTCGCCATGAAGGATGAATTTTCTAGATTAGTTATTATTTATAATTTTCACACATTTGCTTAGCCACATCAGTTAAAGTATCAATAACTTGATCTGTCAATTTTCCATTTCTAAGTTCATCTAAAACTTCACTGTGTGATGTTCTTAATGTTCTTAAGTAATCTTCTTCAAATGCTTTTACTTTATTTACAGGTACTGAATTCAACAATCCTTTTGTACCACAGTAAATAATTGCAATCTGCTCTTCAACAGGAAGCGGAGAACCTTCATTTTGCTTCAAAATTTCAACGTTTCTAGCACCTTTTTCTAATACCGCTTTTGTAGCAGCATCAAGGTCAGAACCGAATTTAGCAAATGCTTCCAACTCTCTATATTGTGCTTGGTCTAATTTCAATGTACCAGCAACTTTCTTCATAGATTTAATCTGAGCGTTACCACCTACACGAGATACCGAAATACCTACATTGATCGCTGGACGAACACCAGAGTTAAATAAATTCGCTTCCAAGAATATCTGACCATCTGTAATCGAAATTACGTTGGTTGGAATATATGCAGAAACGTCACCTGCTTGTGTTTCGATAATTGGAAGTGCTGTTAATGATCCTCCACCTTTTACAATTGGTCTTAAAGACTCAGGTAAATCATTCATTTGCGCTGCAATCGTATCTGAAGCATTAATTTTTGCTGCTCTTTCTAACAATCTTGAATGAAGGTAGAAAACATCCCCTGGGTATGCTTCTCTTCCTGGAGGTCTTCTCAATAATAGAGAAACTTCACGGTAAGCAACTGCTTGTTTTGATAAATCATCAAATACAATCAAAGCTGGTCTTCCTGTATCTCTAAAAAACTCACCAACAGCTGCACCTGTGAAAGGAGCATAAAACTGCATTGGAGCAGGATCTGATGCATTTGAAGCGACAACAACTGTATAAGCCATTGCACCCGCATCTTCTAATTTCTTAACAATTCCAGCAACTGTAGAACCTTTTTGACCTACTGCAACATAGATACAAAATACAGGCTCACCTTTGTCATAAAACTCTTTTTGATTGATGATAGTATCTATACAAACAGTCGTTTTTCCAGTACCTCTATCTCCAATTACCAACTCTCTTTGACCTCTTCCTACTGGAATCATAGCATCAACAGACTTAATACCTGTTTGCAAAGGTTCTGTAACTGGTTGACGGTAAATAACACCTGGTGCTTTTCTTTCGATTGGCATTTGGTATAAAGTTCCTTCGATAGGTCCTTTTCCGTCTATTGGTTCTCCCAATGTATTAATTACACGACCTAAAAGACCTTCACCTACTTGAACAGATGCAATCTTTTTAGTTCTTTTTACAGTATCTCCTTCTTTTACATCTGTTGATGTTCCAAGTAATACTGCTCCTACGTTATCTTCTTCAAGGTTTAATGCAATTGCTTGCAATCCACTGTCAAATTGGATCAACTCACCGTATTGTACACTGGATAAACCATAAATTCTAGCAATACCATCTCCAACTTGAAGAACGGTACCTACTTCTTCTAATTGAGCCTCTGTTTTTAATCCTGAAAGTTGTTCTCTAAGGATTGATGATACTTCTGCTGGGTTAATTCCTGCCATAATCTTGATTATTTATGATATCTAAATTTTTGTTCTTAATTCTTTATTAATTCTTGTTTCAAGTTGTTCAATTGGTTTTGAATACTTGCATCTATTTGTTTATCGCCCATTTTCAAAACAAAACCTCCAATCAATGAAGCATCGATTTTTTCGATAACTTCTGCGTTTGTAGCGCCTTGTTTTGCAGCGATAGCCAATATTTTACTTTTTTGTGCCTCATCTAACTTCACAGCAGACGAAACCTCAACCATTGAAATATTTTTGTGAACTTTGTATTCTGACACAAAAGAACCAGAAATATCTCTCAACATATCTACTCTGTTTTTATCCACTACTAATTTCAAAAAATCAGACGTAATAGAATCAATCTTACCTTTGAAAATCATCGACAAAATCGTGTTTTTCTTTTCAGGTTTAACGATTGGACTTTTCAATAAATCTTGAAAATCTTTATTCTCAGAAATCGTAGCGTTTATCAATTGCATATCTTTATATACAACATCCAAAGCACTTTTCTCAATGGAAAAAGAAATCAATGATTTTGCGTATCTTCTTGATGCTAATGAACCTGTCATAATTAGTTCAGATTTACTTCTTCAATAATATTATCAACTAAAGCTTTTTGCTTTTCGTCTGCTCCCAACTTCTCTTTTACAATCTTTTCTGCTATTTCAATAGAAAGTATTGCAACTTGATTTTTGATTTCAGACATTGCAGCATTTTTCTCTGCTTTAATTTCTTCTCTAGCAGATGAAATAATTTTTTCAGACTCAGATTTAGCGATGTTTTTAGCCTCAGCAATGATACTGTCTTTAGTTTCTTTCGCCTCTCTCATCATCGCTTCACGAGCAGCTAATGCCTCTTGCTTCATATCTTCGTTTTGAGACTTCAATTTTGCCATCTCTAACTTAGCATTTTCGGCAGCTTTCAAAGCATCATCAATTTTTGACTCTCTTTCTTTTACTGCTTTCAAAACTGGCTTCCAAGCAAATTTGGTAAGCAAAAACAACAACACTAAGAAAACAAGTGTTGTCCAAATCATCAATCCTAAACTGGGTTCTACTAATGGATTATTCATACTTATTATAATTGACTTTTATTAATCTTTTTTTTTAACCAAAATTAAATAAAGAAGTTGGAAAGGCAATCCCTAACCAACTTCTTCTGAAATCTTATCCTTGTAGCAAAGCCACAACAATTCCAAATAGAGCAGCACCCTCAACAAGAGCAGCAGCAATAATCATTGCAGTCTGAATCTTATCAGCAGCTTCTGGTTGTCTAGCGATAGCGTCCATAGCAGATCCACCGATTCTACCGATACCTAAACCAGCTCCTAATACAGCAAGTCCACCACCTATTGCAGCAAAACCTCCATGAAAAATAAACTCATTCATAATTTATATTTGTTTTTGATTAATAATTACACGTTTAATTAATGATGCGCCTCCTCTACTGCCATTCCTATGAACAAAGCAGACAACATCGTAAATATATATGCCTGTAAAAAGGCTACTAAAATTTCTAAAACTGAGATAAATAATGTCATCGGAACAGACAATCCTGCCCAGCCAACACTTTGATTAACAAAAATGATAGACACTAATGAAATTACAATAATGTGACCCGCAGTGATGTTTGCAAACAAACGAATCAACAATGCCACTGGTTTTATAATTATACCAGCTAATTCTATAGGAACTAAAATTGGATAAAGCGCAACAGGAACACCTGGAGGCATAAAAATGTGTTTCCAAAAAGCAGATTTAGAATAAATCAACTGAATGACCAACATAAACAAAGCTAATGTCATAGTCACTGAAATATTACCAGTTAAGTTTGGATTTGTTAATACTGGAATTAATCCCAAAATATTTCCACAAAGGATAAAGAAAAATACCGTCAATAAAAATGGCATAAAACGTTCATAACCACTTTTGATGTTGTTTTTAGCGATATCATCTCTGATAAACAAAATCAATGGTTCCATCCAAGATGCTAATCCTTTTGGAGCAACAGCACCATTTCTTGCATAATGCTTTCCAACTGCTCTAAAAACTAAAATTAAAATAATTGCAACAAGTATTAAAGTGGCTACGTTCTTTGTAATTGATAAATCAAAAGGTTTTGTTGCATTTTCAAGATTACCTTCCTTATCGTATTTCAAATGATGCTCTCCTTTGTTTAACTCATAAATTTTGTCATGATTCTTTACGAATTGCATTCCGTTTTTTTCTACAATGTGATGTCCATGATCATCATGATGGAATTCTGAAGATAAGAATACAGCCATCCCCTCGCTTCCAAAAACAATAACCGGCAAAGGAATTACAAAAGCATCTTCTCCTTCTCCCCAAACGTGAATTTCGTGATTATCCAAAACGTGATGAATAGCAAACTCAACAGGATCAAATGCTTCCTTCTCTCCTTTTTCTTCACTAGCAAATGTACTTAAAGACGCGAACACCATTAAAGATGTTATAATCAAAGACTTAAAATAAGTTTCAAACTTCATTTTCGATTGTTTTTTAATCTTAACTTTCAAAATCGGGTGCAAAGGTAGGTTTTAGTACAAACTAAACAAGCAGATTTTAAAATAATTTTAACCAAGATTTGTGTTTTGTTAACAATTAGTTGATATTCCAAAAATTCTTTATCGTTTTAAATAATTCACACACTCCAAAACTATTCAAAATCAATAATATATAAAAACAACGCTAAAAAGACTGAATGTGTTTTTACAAACAACTTTTATTAACATTAAAATATTCATTAAATTCATTTTAATAAAACAAACTAAATTGAATCTAAAGTTAATTGTTGACATTTTTCAACAGTTTTCAATTTCGGCTTTGAAGCATATATTTTTTTACTACTTTGACGCTACAAGAAATAATTAATGAAGAACAACAAAATAAAACTCAGGAAGAAGTTGTCAAAAAGCCCAAAAGAAAGTTAAAAACTTGGGTGAGATGGACGTTTATTGTTCTGTTATGGCTAGGATTATTCTCACCCTATATTGATTAAGAACGATGCTATATATAGCAGATGAAGATTTACCAGGTTTTGATGAATTAGAAAAATCCACAAAGTAATTTAGCCTCTATTGTCATTTCTTCTGATGACGTGGAATTGGGTAAATATTTTAGAGAAAATAGAACCAATATATCTTATGTTGATTTGTCTCCATACTTAGTTCAGGCATTGATAAATTACAGAAGACGAAAGATTCCACAACCATTCTGGGGTGGACATAAGAGCAACCGGACGTGTTATAAAAGGTGTTGTAACAGGTGATAACCAAGGAGGAGGTAGTACCATTTCTCAACAATTAGCCAAAATGCTTTTTCCTAGGGAAAAAATGACAAAAATTGAATTGGTCAAAAGAAAATTTAAGGAATGGATTATTGCAACTAGACTTGAAAAAAGTTATACCAAAGAAGAAATCATTGATGTATTTCAATAAATTTGATTTCTTGAATAACGCTGTTGGAATCAATTCTGCAGCAATGGTTTATTTTAGTAAAAAACCAAAAGATTTAGAGTTGCATGAAGCGCTCTATGCTCGTTGGAATGGCAAAAAACCCTTCTATGTTTAACCCTTTGAGAGTGCCAGATACTGTTATGATAAGAAGGTCTGTGGTACTTTCCCAAATGAAAAAATTGAATTATATTACCCAAGCGGAATATGATTCAATCAAACTACTTCCACTTGGACTTAACTATACAAAAGTAGATCACCAAACTGGTTTAGCACCTTATTTTAGGGAAACATTAAGGGGGGAAATCACTACTATTTTGAATGCAAAAAACCCTGATGGCTCCTATAAAATTAAGAAAAGTGATGGTTCTAATTACGACATTTATGCTGATGGATTAAAAATCTATACAACCATTGATTCCAGAATGCAATCTTATGCAGAGTGGGCTGTACAAGAGCATTTAAAATTTGAATTGCAAGAAGATTTCTTTAATAATAATGCTAAATGGAAAAATCCTCCTTTTTCAAACGATTTAAATCAAGGACAAATTGATACCATAATGCTTACTGCAAAAAAGCAATCTCAACTCTATAAGAAATTAACTGGAAAAGTATGTGCCTATTGTGAAAGACCCGAAAAGTGGCTCGTAAAAAAAGACAACCATTATCATTGTGAGTATTGTCATCACGAAGAACCGATAAGAACCCAAAACCAAATTGATGAAATTTTCGAAACGCCCAAACCAATGAAAATATTCGATTGGCAGGCAGAAAATTATGAAAAAGATACGATTCTTTCTCCAATTGATTCAATTCGTTATTACAAAAGTTTACTTCGTGCTTCAATGATTTCTATTGATCCTCATACTGGTCATGTAAAAGCATGGGTAGGCGGACCTCACTTTCAACATTTCAAATATGATATGGTAAAGAAAGGAAGAAGACAAGTAGGCTCAACCTTTAAACCTTTTGTTTATGCAACAGCATTGGAAATTGGTGCCATCACACCTTGCACTTCAGTTCCTGACATTTCTTATTGTGTAGAAGTTCCTTATAATCAATATAAAAACAAAATGTGGTGTCCGGGAAATGCTGGATCTAAATTAACTGGGGCTTTAACTCCTATTCCATTTGCCCTTGCAGCATCGATGAACAATATAACAGCTTATGTTATAGGTTTGCAAAATGGTGTAATGCCTTCTAAAGTTTGGGACAGAGTGGGACAATTAGGAATAGACACAACTGGGTATTTGCCTGTTCCATCTATGGCGTTGGGAGTTTTAGATTTGAGCGTTTATGAAATGGTAGGTGGAATGTGCTCCTTTGTAAATGAAGGGATTTATGTTGAACCTATTTATATTTTAAGAATTGAAGACAAAAATGGGAACATTATTTATGAACCTGAGCAAAAAATCACTCCTGTTTGGAATAAAGAAACTGCATACACCATGTTGAGTATTCTAAAAAGAACAACTTCTGGTATCCAACATCCTACTTTAAAAAATAAAGATGGCAGAAAAATGGTAGGTGGAACGGCCTTAAGAATAAGAGGAAAACAATCCGAAAAAAGACCTTATGCAGGTTTGAAAATGCCAATTGCTGGAAAAACAGGAACTACTCAAAATCAATCTGATGGTTGGTTTATGGGAATGACTCCAGATTTAGTAACTGGTGTGTGGGTAGGAGCCGAAGACAGGTCTGTTCGTTTTAGAAGTCTTCAACTGGGAATGGGAACCAACATGGCGTTGCCTATGTGGGCTTATTATATGCACAAAGTATATGAAGACAGTACGATAAACATTTCACAAGGTGATTTCCCAAGACCAGCAAGTATGATAAAAGATCCTATTGATTGTGATGTACAAATGAACTCCTCCCCTTTTGATTTTAATTTTGATGGAAATGGTGGAGACAAACTAAATTGGCAAGAATCTTCAGAGTCTTTTGAAAGCAATGAAGATGATTGGTAAAATAAAGTTTTATTAAAAATTAAAAAATAGAATTATGAATAAGGTAGTTGCAAATGCAGTAAAAGCGTGTGAAGGAATAGAAGATGGAATGACTATTATGTTAGGTGGTTTCGGTCTTTGTGGAATTCCAGAGAATTGCATTGCTGAATTGGTTAATAAAAAAGTTCAAAACATCACCTGTATTTCAAATAACGCTGGAGTAGATGATTTTGGATTAGGATTATTATTACAGGGAAAACAAATTAAAAAAATGATTTCCTCTTATGTAGGTGAAAATGATGAATTCGAAAGACAAATGCTAAGTGGTGAACTAGAAGTAGAATTAACACCACAAGGTACATTAGCCGAAAAATGTAGAGCAGCACAAGCTGGAATCCCAGCATTTTTCACACCTGCTGGATATGGAACTGAAGTTGCCGAAGGAAAAGAAACAAGAGAATTTAACGGTAAAATGTACGTTATGGAAGAGGCTTATAAAGCTGATTTCTCTATCGTTAAAGCGTGGAAGGGAGATTCTGCTGGGAATTTAATATTCAAAGGTACAGCAAGAAACTTCAACCCAAATATGTGTGGTGCTGCAAAAATTACTATTGCTGAAGTTGAAGAATTAGTACCTCTAGGAACTTTAAACCCAAATGAGATTCACATACCAGGAATTCTTGTCAACAGAATATTCCAAGGAGAAAAATACGAAAAAAGAATTGAGCAGAGGACGGTTAGGAATAGAATTTGAAAATTTGAAAATGATGTAATTAGATCTAAAACTTTAATTTAATATATTAGTTCTGTATAACAATTTTTTGTGTTTGTATGATGATTCCTTCATTAACCAACTGAAAACGAAAAAAAATCACTCCCTCACCTTTTCTTTCTCCAATTTAGCTAGTTCTTTTTTACGTTTACGTTTTTCTTCGTACAAATCAAAAGGCGTAACAATGAGTCTTATTCCTCTATCAGAACTGAAATAGTTTTTGGTCCAGTTGAAAAAGGTTACTAATTTGTTTCTAAAACCAACTAAAGACATCAAATGCACTGCCATCCATACAAACCAAGCAGGTGAACCGCCAAATTTCATTTTACCTAATTCAACTACGGCTTTGTTTTTTCCTACGGTTGCCATTGCGCCTTTGTCTTTATACACAAAAGGCTTCATAGGTTGCCCGTTGATTTCATTGAGGATATTTTTGGCCAATTGCTCACCTTGTTGCATAGCCGCTGGCGCTACCATAGGATGACCTCTTGGAAAATCTTCAGAAACCATACTTGCCACATCTCCAACTGCAAAAACATTTTCATATCCTTTCACTCTGTTGAATGCATCCACTTCAATTCTTCCTCCTCTATTTACCGCCTCTGCTCCCAAACCTTGTACAGGGTTTCCAATTACTCCTGCAGTCCAAATCAATGTTCGTGCAATCAAATCTTGCCCTGTATTCGTTTGTACGTAATCACCAAAGAAATCCAAAACTCTTGTATTCAAGACTACCGTAACACCTAATTGTTCTAGATATTTTTTGGCTTTTACACTACTCTTTTCACTCAACATGGGTAAAACTCTGTCACCCGACTGGACGATATAAACATTCATTTGAGACAAATCCAACTCAGGATAATCTTTCGGAAATACTTTTTGTTTGAGTTCTCCTAATGCTCCTGCCAATTCCACTCCTGTAGGTCCAGCACCAGCAATCACGATATTCATCATACCTTGACGCTTGCGTTCATTAGAATTTCGAAGTGTTTTTTCAAAGTTTTGCAAAATCATACTTCTCAAATCCAACGCTTCCAAAACACTTTTCATCGGCATCGAACTAATGGTCAGACCTTCATTGTTGAGGAAATTTGTTTTGGCACCTGTAGCGATAGCCAAATAATCATACTGCATTTCGTCATTTCCAAGAATGATTCTATTGTTCTCGTGATCTACTTGATCTACCTCACCCAATCTGAAAAAGATGTTTTTGCTTCTCGAAAATATCTTCCTGATTGGATATGCAATAGACTCTGCTTCCAAAACAGATGTTGCTACTTGATACATCAATGGTTGAAAAGTATGATAATTATTTTTATCAATTATCACCACTTGAATAGGTTTATTCTTGAGTTTCTTAGCCAATTGAATGCCGCCAAAACCTCCTCCTATTATGACTAATCTTTTCTTATACGGATTGGGAATATCTATCACCATAGTTGATTATTTTTCAAGTAATTAAGTTTTTTCAGTACGAAAATATACAAAAATTGCTGAAGTATCAACTTTTTTATAATGTAGGATATCAGAAAAGTAATTTTAACTCCAAAACTAAATTTATGACTTCTTTTTATAAAACTTTTTCTTACCTTTAAATGATGGTTTTCTGCTTTTTGCATTCCATTCAGGACTATTTCCTAATCCTAAAGATTCTGGAACATTTTCTTTTTCCAAAGATCGTTCAATCAACGTTTCAATTTGACTGAATTTTTGCATGTCGTCTGGATTCACAAATGTTATTGCCTCTCCTTTGGTGGCTGCTCTTGCCGTTCTTCCTATTCTATGCACATAGTCTTCAGGATTTCCAGGCACATCAAAGTTTACAACCAAATTGATATCTTTTACATCAATTCCTCTACTCAAAACATCTGTTGCAACAACAATTCTGATGGTTTTATTGGCAAAATCCAATAATTTAGATTCTCTTTCGGCTTGCTCATAACTCGATGAAATCCCTTCAGACTTGTATCCCTTTTTGTTCAATTCTCTAACGATTACATCTACTTTTTTAATAGTAGAAGAAAATATCAAAATACTGTTGTAATGTTCTCTTGCTTCAATCAAACTAATCAATAAAGGTACTTTTTGCTCTTCAAATGTAAGGTAAACTTGTTGTTTGATACTTTCCGAAGGTTTTGAGATAGACAAACTAATTTCTTCTGGATTTTTCAATAGTTTCCTTGCGAAATCTCTAATTTTTGGTGGCATTGTAGCGCTAAACATTAGACTTTGTCTATCCTGAGGTAAAAATCCAAGAATTCTTGCGATATCATCGGAGAATCCCATATCCAACATTCTGTCTGCTTCATCCAAAATTAAATGTTTGATACTTGATGGATCAAACACTTTTGTAATCAAATAAGATAATAATTTTCCTGGCGTTGCAATCACAATATCAGTACCGTTTTCAAAGGCTTGCTTGTGTTCTCTTAAATCTCCATTTTTTCCACCACCATACAAACAAAAAGATGTAGCGCCAGTAAAATAAGACAATCCTTGTATTTGAGTATCAATTTGTGTTGCTAATTCTCTGGTTGGGACGATGATCAAAGTGGAAGTTTTGCCAGAGTTTAACGCTGCTATCTTTTGTAGGATAGGTAAAATAAACGCTCCAGTTTTTCCTGTTCCTGTTTGGGCACATGCTATCAAATCTTTGTTATTGAGAATATGAGGTATTGCTTTTTCTTGTATCGGAGTTGCTTTTGTAAAATTCATGTAGTCTAAAGCCTGAAGAATATCTTCGTTTAGACCGAGTTCTTGAAATGTCATGTTTTGAATATTATTTACCTACTTTTATTTTTTTGCATCTTGCATAGGATTGGATTGCTTGTAGGATTTTTTATACAATTCAAATCTTGTGGGTTGTTGACTTCTTGGCCAACTGTTGTTATAAGTATCTGTATCGGCTGTTTCCAAATAAGGATCCAACTGCACAGATTTTACTACTTTATCAAACATAAATATTTTGGAAACATTGTAGTTGTCTGTTTTCCATATCTCTGCTGGTATTCTTTGTAATTCAGTTGTTCCATCTTCAAATTCAAAAAGAAGAATAACTGGCATCACAAGCCCTCCAATGTTTTCAAAAGAAAGTTCGTAAAAGTTTTTCTTTTGATTTAATAAATTCTTTTCTTGTTCTGTAAGTGAATTGATAAACTTCTGATATTTTTGTTTATCTTTTTCTGTTACTTCAAATTTATCGTAAGTATTGTAAAAATCCACAAGTGAAGCATCTCTTTCGATATAACTTTTCGGTTCTTTCTTATTTTGAACATTAGTTACATCATTATTTTTTATGGTTTCTTCTTCTTTCTTTTTGATTGGGTTTTCAATTGCAGGATTTTTAGTGCTTAATGTAAAATACTTCATATCCGTAATGGCGATATCTACGTTTTCATTCGTAAAAAACCATCCTCTCCAAAACCAATCCAAATCTACCGCACTAGCGTCTTCCATTGTTCTGAAAAAATCAGCAGGAGTTGGGTGTTTGAACATCCATCTATTTGCATACATTTTGAAAGCGTAATCAAATAATTCTCTACCCATAACAGTTTCTCTCAAAATATTCAAAGCCGTAGCAGGTTTCCCATAAGCATTAGGCCCAAACTGCCATATCGATTCGCTATTGGTCATGATAGGAGAAATAAAACTCTTGTCTCCGCTCATATAGTCCACAATTTGATAAGCAGGACCTCTTCTACTAGGATAATCTTTGTCCCATTCTTTTTCTGTTAGAAACTGCAAAAAAGTATTCAACCCTTCATCCATCCATGTCCATTGACGTTCGTCAGAATTTACAATCATAGGAAAATAATTGTGTCCCACTTCGTGAATGATAACGCCAATCATTCCGTACTTTGTTCTTTCGGAATAGGTTCCATCGGGTTCTGGTCTTCCTCCATTAAAACAAATCATTGGATATTCCATTCCAATTTGCTTTGAATGCACACTTATCGCAACTGGATAAGGATAATCGAAAGTATGTTTTGAATAAGTTCTTAGAGTTTGAGCCACTGCTTTGGTACTGTATTGCTCCCAAAGAGGATTTCCTTCTTTAGGATAATAAGACATTGCCAATGTATTTTTGGTTTCTTGTTTCACAATCATGGCATCCCAAATAAATTTCTTGGAAGATGCCCAACCAAAATCTCTTACGTTTTCGGCTTTGTAAACCCATGTTTTTGTTCCCTTAGCAGAAGTCTTTTCATTTTTAATCGCTTCCTTCTCTGTGATAATAAAAACTGGTGTATTTTCTTCGCTTTTAGCTTTTTCTATTCTTTCTTTTTGAGCACTTGTAAGAATTTCATCTACATTTTGAAGTTCTCCTGTTGCAGCAACTACGTGATTGTCTGGAACAGTCAAATGCACTTCATAATCTCCAAAAGGCAAAGTAAATTCTCCTGCACCTAAAAACTGTTTGTTTTGCCAACCAGTTTCATCATTATAAACACACATTCTTGGAAAAAACTGAGCGATTGTATATAGATAATTTCCTTCATCTTCAAAATATTCGTAACCCGATCTACCACCTATTTTATCTCTATCATTAATGTTGTACCACCATTCAACATTAAAAGACATAGATGCTCCAGGAGCAAGTGACTGAGTTAAGTTGATTCGCATCATCGTTTTATTGATAATATGCGATAGTGGCTCGTTTTTATCATTGGTAACAGATGTGATTTTAAAACCTCCATCAAATTTTTCATTATTATCCATTCGAACCAAAGTATTCAAAGAAAATTCTTCCATTGTACCAGTTCTAATTTTATAAGAATCGCTACTATTTGCTCTTACATTTTGGTCTAACTGAATCCATAAATATTCCAATGGATCGGGAGATGCGTTGTGGTAAGTAATGGTTTCTTTACCTGTGATTTTTTGTTTACTATCATCAAGCGAGATTTCCATTTTATAATCTGCTCTGTTCTGATAATAAGAATGCCCTGGAGCGCCAGCACCTGTTCTGTAAACATTGGGAGTTGCAAGTTCTTGATCTAATTGCTTAAACTTATTGTTGTTATAACTTTCTTTTTGAGCAATAAAGTTAAAACTTACCATTAGGGGTAGTAAGAAGATAACTATTTTATTCATTCCAATTAAATATTTGATGTGTATCTACTTTTGTAAACACAAAACTTTGTTTCATTTCTTTATAAAAATATGGGTAACATTTTGTTGCAAACTAAATGTTTCTGTCAAAACGAGATTACTTAAGTTCTAATGTTTTTAATTCTTTTGGCACTTTAATTTCAAAAAAAATCCATCCGTCATCGTTGGTTTCAATTTCATAACCAACAAAATCTAAATAAATCTTTTCATCGTTTATTTTTACATGAAATTTATTTTGAAGGTACTGACTCACCAGTTTATTATTGGAGTTGCGCATACTTTCTTTATCTAAAACTACAGGTTTTCCAGAAATTATCTTCAAAGATTTTTCCAAATCGTGTGCGGTAATTTTCATCTCACATTCAAAAGATTTGTTCGTTTCATTAAAGGTTATTTTAGTAACACTCAAATAGGCTTCATGCACATCATTTTTAGCAGGTGCAAAACCAAAAATCGCAACTAATGCAAACACGAACAATCCTCTTATTAAAAATATTTTTGTCAATTGATTTTTTTTGAAAGCCCAAATATATCATTAATTTACGAATATTCACTATCATTGTGATAAGTTTTAACGATAACAAATCCTAACTCGTAAATAAATTCTAAAAAAAACACTACATAATTTGTAGATATCAAAAGGAAGATTTACATTTGCACCCCGAAATTATTTAAGACAAAACAAGATGAGAAAAGAAATACACCCAGAAAACTATAGATTAGTAGTGTTTAAAGATATGTCGAATGAATATTCTTTTATTACAAAAAGTTGTTGCGAGACTACTGACACAGTAGTATGGGAAGATGGAAATGAATACCCAGTTGTAAAATTAGAGATTTCTCACATGTCTCATCCTTTCTTCACAGGTAAGCAACAATTGGTGGATACTGCTGGAAGAATTGATAAATTCAACACGCGTTACAAAAAGAAATAATTTTAATATTTCTTACAAAATATTCAAAACCTTCATTTACAATTGTAAGTGGAGGTTTTTTTGTTTTATTTTGGTGCTTAGTTTTCGTATATTTGTGTTTCAAAATCTTTTACTTTAAAAAAACTCTTTTATGAATATTGTATTATTTGATGGAATTGGTCATAAAAATTTATTACCCCTCACTTTCACCAGACCGGTTGCACACCTGAGAGTTGGTATTTTGACTATCGAAGAAAAATGGAATTATTATCTCAATCAAAGTTGTAATATTCGTACCAAAGATTATTTGCAAGTGAAATTTAAAAGTGCTGACGATGCTCAGGATTTGGGAATCAATGCTACAGTACTCCCTACTTTTGATTTGGCTGAGACAATTCTAGATTTGAAAGACAATCAAATCCTTATGAAAAAAGGTCAGGTTATCGCGATTAAACCTATGCCAAAAGCAGATGCCAACCTAGAAAAAGAACTCAAAGGTGCTTTGGTTTTAGAATATGATTTAGACGTAAATTTCATCAACAGACCATGGGATATTTTCTTGCAAAATGGCTTGGAAATTGAAAAAGATTTCTCAATTCTTACCGAAGGTAAAACCTCTGCAGAACTCCACGAGAGCAATATATTAATTGGCGATGAGGAACATCTTTTTATTGAAGAAGGAACTCAAATTTATGCTTCAACCTTAAATACGTTGGAAGGTCCTATATATATTGGGAAAAACGCTGAAATCATGGAGGGAAGTATGATTAGAGGTAGTTTTGCTCTTTGCGAAAATGCCACAGTAAAAATGGGAGCAAAGATATATGGTCCAACAACAATCGGACCTCACAGTAAAGTTGGTGGCGAAATTGGAAATTCGGTGATTATTGGATACAGCAACAAAGGTCATGACGGTTATTTGGGCAATAGCGTTTTGGGTGAATGGTGTAATTTAGGAGCGGATACCAATACATCAAATTTAAAAAACAATTACAGCGAGGTAAAAGTTTGGTCTTACAATGAAAATGACTACATAGAAAGCGGTCAACAGTTTTGCGGATTAATCATGGGCGACCATTCCAAAAGCAGTATCAACACAATGTTTAATACAGGGACAGTAGTTGGAGTATGCGCCAATGTTTTTGATGGTGGGTTCCCTCCAAAACATATTCCTTCATTTTCTTGGGGTGGGAAAGAAAATCTTGAAGACTTTAGGCTTGATAAGGCATTTGAAGTAGCAGAAAAAGTAATGGCTCGAAGAAAAGTTGCCTTTACTGAAGAAGATAAAAACATTCTTACCTTTATTAAAGAAAATTTTTAGAATAATGAGTGAGTCGCAAAAAAATGAAATCCTTTCTAAAATTGAAGTTCTTGAATCTGAACTCAAGCAATTAAAAAATTGTTTAAAAAGAGAAACAGTTTCTGTTCCTGATCAATTTTTGTCTTTTTTGAAAATGCTCAAAAACTGTAAATGAATATTTTTCAAAACTTAATTTTAATCCTGAAAAAGGAAGTATTGAAATTAATGATGAAAGATATATTTTAGTTAGAGCCTCTTCTTTATCGATTGATTTTTACAAAAACATAAAAGAACTTTACCCTGAAAAATCTCCAAAGGAATCATTTGAGTTTGCTAGCGACTTCCTGTTTGACATCGGACACCTAATAGGTAAAGAAGATGCAAAAAAGTTTCATAATATTATGAAACTTGAAAATCCTATTGAAAAACTATCAGCAGGTCCTGTTCATTTTGCATACTCAGGATGGGCTTTTGTGGAAATTCTTGAAGAAAGTAATCCATCACCAGATGAAAACTTCTTTCTAAAATACAATCATCCTTATTCTTTTGAAGCTAATGCATGGATAAAAAAAGGAGAAAAATCTAAAGAACCTGTATGCACCATGAATGCTGCTTATTCTTCTGGATGGTGTTCTGAAAGTTATGGTATTCCATTAACTGCTGTTGAATTAACTTGCAGAGCCAAAGGTGATGAGAACTGTACATTTGTGATGGCTCATCAAGATAAAATTGAACATTATCTTGAAAAAGAAATCATCAATCAAAAACTAAAATCAAAGCCACAAATTCCTTATTTTTTTGAAAGAAAAGAGATTGAAGAAAAATTAAAACAACAAGAATTCCTTTTAAAATCTTCTCAAAGTTTATCAAAAATTGGAAGTTGGGAATTTGATGTTAAAACAAAAGACTTAATATGGTCTGATGAATTATTTAACATTTTCGAAATTGACAAAAACACATCTAGCGAAAGATTATACGAGTCATATATTTCTAGGATTTTGAAACAAGATTTATCTGAATTAGAAAGATGTACTCAAATTGCTCTAAACGGAGAAAAGTACACTATTCAACATGGAATAGAAACACCTGAAGGAAATAAAAAATGGATTTTTGGCACTGGTATTCCAGTTAAAAACAACAAAGGAAAGGTGGTCAAAATTATGGGTTATGCCCAAGACATTACCAATAGTATCACAACCGAAATAGAATTAAACAAATTCTTCAAACTTTCAATGGACATGCTATGTGTAGCCAATTTTGATGGTGAATTTGTAAAAGTTAGTAAAGGTTGGGAAAAATCCTTGGGATTTTCAAGAAATGAACTTATTGGCAGAAAATTCATCGATTATATTCACAAAGATGATATAAATAAAACAATTGAAGCTTTTGAAAATTCTATATCTGGTGAGTATATAACAGATTTTGAAAATAGATATATTACAGCAGATGGTAATTACAGAATCTTAAATTGGAATTCCGCTTCAGACAAAGATACTGGATTAATTTACTGCATTGTGAAAGACGTGACTTTAGAAAGAGCTGCTGAAATTGAACTTAAAAACACGCTTCATGAAAGAGAAATCCTACTAAAAGAAGTGCATCATAGAGTTAAAAACAATATGCAAATTATTTCAAGTTTGCTCAATCTTCAAAGTTCATTTATAAACGATAAGTCTATATTATACCTTTTCAGAGAAAGTCAGAATAGGATTAAATCTATCGGAGGAATTCACGAATTACTATACCAATCAACCAATTTTGGAGATATAAAATTTGAAGATTATTTAAAAAAACTAATTCCTGACTTAATTTACTCCTATTTTAGTAATGACAGTAAAATCAATTTTGAAATAGATGCAGATGTTAATTTTAACATTGACACAAGTATTCCACTAGGTTTAATAGTAAACGAAATTATTTCTAATTCTTTAAAACATGGTTTAAATAACAACGAAAAAGATCTTATTTATCTTAAAATAAACAAAAATGATTTCGGTAATTATGAATTGGTTATAGGAGACAATGGAAAAGGATATACAAAACCTGAAAATATTGAAAATTTAAAATCACTTGGTCTGATGTTGATTGAAGAATTAACTCATCAATTAAATGGTCAATTGATTAAAACGAACATTAAAAGAGGTACAGAGTACAAAATTATATTTAATGAAATATAGCTTTTTAAAACATAATTTGAAACAATTTACGTTCCTTTGTAAAATATGGAATCAAAGCAAAAGAAGGCTATCGAGATTAAAACCAACCTTCACCCAAGAAATAAGCATAAATTTAATTATGATTTTGAAGCACTAATAAATGCCAATACAAGTTTGTCAAAATTTGTGCATATTAATCAATATGGAAAAGAAACCATTGATTTTTTTGATACAGAAGCTGTTAAATCACTGAACAAATCATTATTGATGTATTTTTACGGGGTTTCCAATTGGGATGTCCCGAAAGGATATTTGTGCCCTCCAATTCCTGGAAGAGCCGATTATATTCATCACGTAGCTGATTTGCTCGCAACTTGTAATAAAGGAATTGTTCCTACTACGAATAAAATAAAAGTATTGGACATCGGAGTTGGAGCCAATTGCGTATATCCAATTATTGGAAATCACGAATATGGCTGGTCATTTATCGGCTCAGAAATTGATGCTATATCTATGGCCTCTGCAAAACAAAACGCCAAATTCTATAAACCCAAATTAAATTTTATTGAGTTTATTCTGCAAACCAAATCAAAAGATGTTTTTCATGGCATATTAAAACGAGATGCTTGTATTGATTTGACTATTTGTAATCCCCCATTTCATGCATCTGCAGAAGAAGCTAATAAAGGTACACAACGAAAAATAAAAAACCTAAAAGGAAAACAAGCAGTAAATGAAGAAGTTAATTTTGCGGGTCAAAGCAACGAATTATGGTGCAAAGGCGGAGAAGCAAGATTTGTAAAAGACATGATTTATGAAAGTAGAAATTTCGGTGCTAATTGTATTTGGTTTACAACTTTAATATCAAAAGAATCTAATCTAAAACAAGTCTATAAAATACTTCAAGATGTGAAAGCATTGAGAGTAGAAACAATAGATATGCAACATGGACAAAAATCTACTAGAATTGTAGCGTGGACTTTTCAAGATGAAAAACAAATGCAAGAAAGGATTCAAAAAAAGTGGAGATTGACTTAAATAGAATTGATGTTTCGAATTTCACTAAAGTTATGTTTTTCAAAAGATTTTTTGAGTTTGGAGTACAAAATTGTTGAAAGCTGAAGATTAAAACGACTTCATTGAAAGGGTGAAGGGTGAAACACTTGAACTTCATTTTTTTATTCATAACATTTGATTTGCCTCAAAGGTAGTCTATATAGTGGTTTTGGAACTTTTGACCATTAAAAATGTCTATTAAGCCACAAGTTTCCTATTACAAAGCCAAACTATCTGCTACCTTTGGAAATGCTCATTTTTTTTTGCAGTTATTCTACTTTGAATTTGTATTTAAATTACCCAACATTCGTATTCACGATATTTTCAAATTCTTTTTATATTTACACTGAAATTAAAACTTACTTTTTGAAAACCATACCTACCATAATTGTTGAAGACGAAGAAAGAAGTCGTGCTACCTTGAGAAATTACCTTCAAAAGTATTGTCCTCAAGTTACTATTGTGGATGAATGCGAAAATATTATCGAGGGACAAAAAGCGATAGAAAAACATCAACCTCAACTTATTTTTTTAGATGTTGAAATGCCTTTTGGAAACGCATTTGATTTATTAGAAAGAATTCAAAATATTCAATTCAAGGTGATTTTTGTAACTGCATATAGCAATTACGCTATCAAAGCATTGAATTACAGTGCTAGTTATTATATTTTAAAACCCATAGATATTGAAGAATTAGAGCAAGCTGTGAAAAAAGTAGCTCAGGAAATTGAAAGGGAAACGTCTGAGAATATTCAAATTCAAACTAAAGTCCTGTTAGAAAACCTCAAACAAAATTCTAATAAAAAAGTGGTACTTCCGACTTTAGATGGTTTTGATGTAGTAGATATGGATCAAATTATTCGGTTGGAGGCAAATGATAATTTCACCAACTTCTATTTGAAAGATAAAACCAAAAAAGTGATTTGCAGGACACTCAAGTTTTATGAAGACACTTTGCAAGATGACATGTTTTTGAGGGTTCACCGCTCTCATATTGTCAATATGAATTATATCAAAAGTTATAAGAAAGGAAAAGGCGGACAAATTGAGATGCAAGATGGCTCTTATGTAGATGTTTCCGCTTCTAGAAAAGATGATTTAATGAAGTTTTTTAGTTAACAAAAAAGCGGAATCCAATTATTGGTTCCGCTTTTTTTTGAACTTATATTCTTTAGTTGAACTACTAATCTATAGTTACAGTTGCTTTCAAATATTCTCTATTCATTCTAGCGATGTTATCCAAAGAAATTCCTTTTGGACATTCTACTTCGCAAGCACCTGTGTTAGTACAGTTTCCAAAACCTTCTAAATCCATTTGGTTCACCATATTCAAAACACGTTCTTTGGCTTCTACTTTACCTTGAGGCAACAATGATAATTGAGAAACTTTTGCAGAAACGAAAAGCATTGCAGAAGCATTTTTACAAGTTGCAACACAAGCTCCACATCCAATACAAGTAGCTGCATCAAAAGCTTTATCTGCATCTACTTTAGGAATTGGAAGTGCATTCGCATCTTGCGTATTCCCAGAAGTGTTCACACTTACGAAACCACCTTTTTGCATAATTCTATCAAAAGCACTTCTATCTACCACCAAGTCTCTAACTACTGGGAAAGCGTTTGCTCTAAAAGGTTCTACTGTAATTGTTTCACCATCTTTGAACATTCTCATGTGCAACTGACAAGTAGTAACTCCTCTATCAGGTCCGTGAGCTTCTCCATTAATATACAAAGAACACATACCGCAAATTCCTTCACGACAATCGTGATCAAAAGCAACTGGTTCGTCACCTTTATTAACTAACTCTTCGTTGAGCATGTCCAACATATCCAAGAATGATGAATCTGTAGAAACACCTTTCAAAGGATAATCAACCATTTTACCTTGTGATTGACCATTTTGCTGACGCCAAATCTTTAGGTTTATATTTATTAATTTCTCAGCCATTTTTTTATCTTTTTTTAGTCTTTAGCTATTAGTTGTTAGTGGTTAGCACTTAGTTGTAACTAATAGCGATTAACTATTTGTTTTTAATTTATTCATTAAAGCGTTTGTCATTTTACCAATTTCGTCAATTTTATTTTCAATATCAGTACTATCATCCATTGAAATGTAATTCAACTTTGCTGCAATTAGAACTTGTGTTTGTAATTCATATAAAGAACCTCTTGTTACAGATAAAAAATAATCAAAACTTTTTTCAGTTTTTCTTCCCCAGCCTTCTGCAATATTTGAAGGTATAGAAATTGAACTTCTTTTTATTTGTTGTGATAATGCAAATTTTTCATTTTCTGGAAATAATTTTAATAACTCATAAATATGCACAACAAAATCAATTGACTTTTGCCAAACAATTAGTTCTTTATATGAATTTACTTTTCCCATTTCCTTTCTAACTACAATCCGCTAATCACTAACGACTAACAACTAAATACTCATTACTTATAAGATCTCTGAACCATTTTAATATTTTCGTAAACCAATTCTTCTTTGTGTTTCACTGAAGTTGCTGGATCTCCTGTCCATTCCCAAGCGGAAACATGCGCAAAATTCACATCGTCTCTTTTCGCTTCTCCTTTTTGCTCTCCATCCAACTCAACTGATTCTTCTCTGAAGTGACCTCCACAAGACTCATTTCTATCCAAAGCATCTTTTGCAAACAACTCTCCTAATTCTAAGAAATCTGCAACTCTACCCGCTTTCTCCAATTCTGGATTTAATCCATTAGGTGTTCCTGGTATTCTCACATCACTCCAAAATTCCTCTCTAATAGCTCTAATTTCAGCCATTGCTTCCGTTAGACCTTGAGCATTTCTGGCCATACCAACTTTGTCCCACATCACTTTTCCTAATCTCTTGTGAAAATAATCCACAGATTTAGTTCCTTTGATGTTTATCATTTTTTCAATTTGGTCTTTTACATTTTTCTCTGCTTCAATAAATTCTGGTAAATCTGTTGAAATTTTTCCAGTTCTAATTTCGCTTGAAAGATATTCACCAATGGTGTATGGCAATACAAAATAACCATCCGCCAAACCTTGCATCAAAGCTGACGCTCCCAATCTATTTGCTCCATGCTCAGAAAAGTTTGCTTCTCCAGCAGCATAACAACCAGGAATAGTTGTCATCAAATTGTAATCTACCCAAATTCCACCCATAGTATAATGTACAGCAGGGTAAATTTTCATTGGTGTTTCGTAAGGATTTTCATCTGTAATTTTGTAATACATTTGAAACAAGTTTCCGTATTTTGCTTCAATTACAGCTTTTCCTAATGCTTGAATTTTGTCGGCTGATGGATTTTGAATTCCTTCTACCATTGCTTTTTCTTTTCCATAACGCATAATCGCGCTTTGAAAATCAAGATAAACCGCTTCTCCAGTTGCATTCACCCCAAATCCTTCGTCACATCTTTCTTTTGCTGCTCTGGAAGCAACATCTCTAGGTACTAAATTTCCAAAAGCTGGATATCTTCTTTCTAAGAAATAATCTCTATCTTCTTCTTTTATTTGAGTAGGTTTTAATTTCCCATCTCTAATGGCTTTAGCATCTTCTACTTTTCCTGGAACCCAAATTCTACCATCATTTCTCAATGATTCTGACATCAAAGTAAGTTTAGATTGATGTTCTCCAGATCTTGGAATACAAGTTGGGTGAATTTGTGTGAAACAAGGATTTGCAAAGTAAGCTCCTCTTTTGTGAGCTCTCCAAGCTGCCGTAACGTTACTTCCCATTGCATTGGTAGAAAGGAAAAATACATTTCCATAACCACCAGTAGCTAGAACTACAGCATGAGCAGAATGTCTTTCAATTTCTCCTGTCACCAAGTTTCTTGCAATAATTCCTCTTGCTTTTCCACCTATAAGAACCAAATCCAACATTTCGTGTCTTCCAAGCATTTGTACTTTACCCTTACCGATTTGACGGCTCAAAGCAGAGTATGCTCCTAAAAGTAATTGCTGACCTGTTTGTCCTTTCGCATAAAAAGTACGTGAAACCAATACTCCACCGAAAGAACGATTGTCTAACAATCCTCCGTAATCTCTTGCGAAAGGAACACCTTGAGCCACACATTGATCTATAATGTTAGCCGAAACCTCAGCTAATCTATGAACATTTGCTTCTCTGGCTCTATAATCTCCTCCTTTTACAGTATCGTAAAAAAGTCTGTAAACGCTGTCTCCATCGTTTTGATAGTTCTTAGCAGCGTTAATTCCTCCTTGTGCAGCAATTGAGTGTGCTCTTCTTGGAGAATCTTGGTAACAAAACGCTTTTACGTTGTATCCCATCTCTGCTAATGATGCAGCGGCTGCACCTCCTGCCAAACCTGTACCCACCACAATAATGTCAATATGACGTTTGTTGGCAGGGTTTACCAAGTTAATATGGTTTTTATGATTTGTCCATTTCTCGTGAATTGGACCTGCTGGTATTTTCGAATCTAATGTTGCCATAATAGATTATAAAGTTTTAATGTAATGAAAAATTGCAATAAAAATAAATCCTAAAGGAATTATAATAGCATAAAGAGTTCCCAATTTCTTGATAAAAGGAGTGTACTTATTATGTCTAAATCCTACGGATTGAAATGCTGATTGGAAACCGTGCAACAAGTGCAACGCCAAGAAAATAAATGATACACAGTAAATCAATACTCTTACAACGTCAGTGAATTTTGCTTGTAATTCGTGGTAATATCTATTGGCATCTCTAGTACCGCTTGTAAAATTATTTGCCCCTGAATTTACATACTTCACTGAAATCTCGTGCCACCAAAAGTCATAGAAATGAAGTACTAAAAACAACAAAACCATAACTCCAGTAATAATCATATTTCTAGACATCCACGATGAATTTGCAGCGCCATTGAATTTATTGTACTTCAACGCTCTTGCTTTGTTGTTTTGAATTTCCAAAATCATTCCCATTGCAAGGTGAAAAACCACACCAAATATCAAAACGGGCTGTAAGAAAAGTTGAACAACAGGGTTGTAACCCATAAAATCAGAAACACTGTTAAATGCTTCTGCACTTATTACCGAAAGCATATTGATTGCAAAATGTTGTAATAAGAAGAATAAAAGAAAAAATCCTGATAAAGCCATCAATATCTTTTTCCCCACAGATGACTTCGATATCCTATTTTCACTCATTGAAATAAATTTTATAATTTGTTTGCAAATATAACAAGTGAGAAAGAATAAGGTTTGATAGTTTTGGAAAATTTGACATTAAAAATGGATTATCACCTTATTTAGAATTGTTCTATTTAAATAGCATTGAAGTATCCCATTAATTCAGGTAAATTGGCTCTACTTACTGGAACCATTTCACCATTTTTTAAAATCACAGAATGCCCATCTTCTGTGGAATACTCAGAAATTTCTTTAAGTTGCACAATATGTGAATGATGCACTCTCATAAAGGTTGTATTTGGCAACAATTCGTGGTAGGTTTTTAAGGTTCTAGAATCTAAAAACTTAGTGCCATCTTTAAATTTCAATTCTGTATAATTACTACTCGCTTGAAGATGAACAATGTCTGATACTTCTATGAGTTTCATTCCTTTTTGATGAGAAATAGCGATTCTTTCTACTTGTTTGTTGTGAATCGTACTGAGCGCATTGTTGACGAATTGTTTGTTATTCTGAATTAAGTGCGGTTGCTTAAACTTTGCTACTACTCTTTTTGCTGTTTCAATGAGTTCTTCGATTTCTACTGGTTTCATTACATAGTCCAGTGCATTTGCTTTGAATGCCTGAATGGCGTAATCTTTAAAAGCTGTGACAAATACCACTTCAAAATCTATGGTTTCGAAGGAATCCAACAAATCAAAACCCTCAGCACCTGAAGGCATTCTGATGTCTAAGAAAATCACTTGTGGTTGTATTTCGTGAATTAACTTTTTGGCTTCAGAAATATTAGAAGCAGTACCAACAACTTCGATTCCTTCACAAAAATCACTGATTAAAATTTTGAGATTTTCTCTTGCTGGAAATTCATCGTCTATGACTAGTGCTCTGATCAAATTTTTAAATAATACAAATTAGTTCTTCAAATGTAGAAATAATTTATTAATTTGAAATAATGAGGTACTTTTTTAAAAACCAAATTAAGAAATAGAATATATTTTTTTAGCCACGAATGCACGAATTTTTGGATTTTGTTAATATTTGGCGGTCTGTTTTTTAAACATTGATACAAATAAATTTAATAATCATCAAACGTAAGAATAATATGACATTCGTGCATTCGTGGCAAAATTCATTAAAGTTTTTTCCAAGTTATAGTTTAAACCCTCAGATTTAAAAATTAAAATACAATCATAATCGTTTTCCACGTAACCCAACTTCGGGTCATTCAACACTACATTCACGTGTCTACCCTATGGCTGAAACTTTGTCTTTGCCGAAAAGGCAAGCAGTCGGCAGTTAGAATGATTAGTTGTTGTGGTGTCGTGTTTTTATTTTTTAGATATTCCTGTTGTCAAACGTTTTCTGTTTAAGTTCATTTCTTCTGGTAAAATGGCATACAATGCTCTATTAATGTATGGGTTGAATGATTTGAAATTAAAATGCTTCAAATTCCATGGAATTGTTAGATCACCTTGTCCGTCACAATATGCTATCAATGAGTCACCTGAATTTAGTACAATAGTTACTCCTACTAAAGGATAATAACTTGTCATAAACATCCCTAAGTCTTCGATAATACTATCAGCAGGTTCAAGTTCGTTATGATTATTTTGATTTCTGAGCCAATAGAATTGTAAGCATTCGAATATTGTGGCTTTGTGAATATATATACTTTCCATGTCTTATAACTTTATTCTCCTCAAATATTTTTATGAAATAATAGTTGTTTTTTCATCAGTTACTTTATGTGTTCGACCAACCCGTAAATACTGTTCTTCAAATGTAGAAATAATTTATTAAGCAATTTGAAATAATGAGTGCTTTTTTTTAAAATCAAATTAAGTGGTTATTTATTTTTAGCCACGAATGCACGAATAAAATGCTAAACGTGTATGTGTGATTATAATTATTAAAAATATATATTCTAGAGAAAAGTAAATGAAAGTTAATTGTTTTTTTACCACGAATGCACGAATAAAATGCTAAACGTGTATGTGTGACTATAATTATTAAAATATATATTCTAAGAAAAGGTAAATGACAGTTAATTGTTTTATGCAATTTCACCCTGAATGCACGAATAAAATGCTAAACGTGTATGTTGGTGATCTATAATTATTAAAAATATATCATTCTGGAAAAGTAATATGACAGTTAATTGTTTTTTAGCCAATGAATGAATAAAATGCTAAACGTGTATGTGTGATTATACTATTAAAAATATATATTCTAGAAAAAGATAAAATATTGCAGTTAATTGTTTTTAGCAGAATGCACGACTAAATGCTAAACGTGTATGTGTGACTATAATTATTAAAATATATATTCTGGAAAGTAATGAGTTATTGTTTCCACGCAATGCAATGAATATTTGGCTTTTGTTAATATTTGGCGGTCTATGTTTTAGATATTGATACAAATAAAATTAATAATCCAAACGTAAGAATAATATGACATTCGTGCATTCGTGGCAAAATTCATTAAAGTTTTTCGTTATAGTTTAAACCCTCAGATTTAAAATTAAAATACAATCATAATCGTTTTCCACGTAACCCAACTTCGGGTCATTCAACACTACATTCACGTGTCTACCTCTATGGCTGAAACTTTTTTGCAAAAAGCAGTCGGCAGTTAAATGATTAGTTGTTGTGGTGTCGTGTTTTTATTTTTAGATATTCTGTTGTCAAACGTTTTCTGTTTAAGTCATTTCTTCTGGTAAAATGGCATACAATGCTCCTATTAATGTATTGGGTTGAATGATTTGAAATTAAATGCTTCAAATTCCATGAATTGTTAGATCGCCTTGTCCGTCTATTATGCTATCAATGAGTCACCTGAATTTAGTACAATAGTTACTCCTACTAAGGATAATAACTTGTCATAAACATCCCTAAGTCTTCAAATACTATCACTGGTTCAAGTTCTGTTAATGAATTTTTCGTAATGTGTTGTGTCCACAAAGCATTTGAAAGGTTTATAATTTCTTGTCTATCAATGTTTCTTATAAAAATAGGGACTAACAGTATCACAATACAGATTGTAATCTTTCTCCAAAAGTAAATTGCGTTCTGTCATATAGTCTTTTAAGTTGTCAAGCCCTAATTTTCTATATTCTTGAAATAGCAAGTTCAAACTATCTACTTTGGTCTTATTAATCTTGCTTTCAAATTCCGCACGTGAAATTTGCTTGGTATACCATAATTCAAGAGAATCTTTAAACTTAATCTCCCAAACAAATGAGTTTACGCTTTCATAATTCCAATTAACCCTATCAGTTATAGATATAGTTTTAATATCGTCAATAACTAACTGTGCATTAACGGGTAAACTGCCTGCAACTAGCAGAATAGAAAACCATATGATTCTTATTTGTTCTTTCATCTTATACACCACAACACTTTTCTAAACACAAAAAACTGGTGTTTATTCCATTTGTATAAATTAAGTTCAAACAAATATAAAATATTTATTTAAAAAATTAAGGAATAAAGGTCTAATAATCATACTTTTTGGTAAACGTATTGTAAAAACTAATGCCAAATTTATAGGTAAAAGTAGCTTCACTTACAGAGTTATCAGCGGTTACGGCATAGGCTCCGATTCTAAATAATTGTTTTTTGATTCTAAAAACACGCTCCAAACCTGCAAAAGCTTCTGCGTGAAAGAAATCGTTCTCTGGAATGGATAAAAAACCTGCACCTGCTGCAAAATGGACTTTCAAACGATTGAAATAGGGAATTTTATTTGCCAAAGCGCCTTCAAAATGATGAATACCACTCATCTTCAAATAGGAATTGGGCGTACTTAAAGTAGGCCCGAGCAACTGGAAACTTCTTAATGGATCGGAGAAAAAGAAATTGTCTGAACCTCTAAAATATTTATGTTCTAATATTCTCAAATTATTGCGATTCAAAAAAGAACCAATTCTAAAATCCCAGCGCATCGTTCCCCAACGGGCAATATTTTTATCGTCTCGCAACATAATCTCAAAAAAATCAAAATCAACTTCACTACCAAATAAATTGGGTAATCCTTTTCTATACAGCAAACTCAATTCTGGATATTTTGAACCTAAAATGATTTTCTTGTTCTTTTTGATGTAAAACTTCTGTTTGTATCTGTATTTCAACTCCAATCGCAACTCAGATTTGATGTATCTTTCAAAATCTACAGGCGTATTGAGTGCTCCAAACAATTCATTAGACCAATTTTCTAATTGCAAATTATTAATCGGTGCTTGGTCAGAAAAAGCAAAAGTCAACTCTGCAAAAAGCCCATTGATGATTTCCATCTTTTGAGCCACGCTAAAGGTTAGATTTCTTACATAATTACTCCTACTAAATGTTTGCTGGATTGAAGCGAAATCATTAATCATATCGTAATAATCACCTACTTCGACAAATGTTCTCATAAATTTGAGAGGCTTATAGGTATATCCAATTCCTATTTTGCCTTTTACATCCTTATTGTTAAATCCATAATCTACAAAGCCTCTCGCTTCAACCATGTGGTTGTTTTTAAATTCTTTTTGAAAATATCCTGGCAATTTATGTCTGTAACCTCCTATTCCAAAAAAATTCATCTGTTCAAAAATTCCACTGATATACCATTCTGTACCTCTTACTCTATTTCGATGCCCAATTCCATTGAGTATGCTCCAAAAATTAATTTTATTGAAACTCGAATCTTGCTTTGCTAAATATTCTGGGCTTTCGAAATATTCTCGAATACTGTCTGTTTCGCTGATGAATTTCAACTCGGCATCTTTAAGTTTAATGGGTCTATTGGTTTGCCAAAAACTCGTATCTCTATCGAATGCCAAAGGAGAAAATATTTTTATTTCATTGCCAAAATCACTATTTTTTAATCCAATGTTCACTTCATAATCGGTGTGTTGAATTCTTGTATTTCCGATTACGTTGTGCTTTCCATCACTGATTACATAATTCATTTCTCTTCTTACAGGAAGAAATACATCTTTTTGAATTTCTTCATAATTTTGAATGATATGAAACTCTTTACAGAAGTTGAGCGCAGCTTTATTTACAAATAAATCTACCGAAAGCAATGCCCAAGTACTATCTTGAATATAAATTGTTCCATAAAAAAGAGGGTCTGTAATGAATATAGGTTTTACTTTGATTTTGTATATTTTGACATTGTTTTCATAAAAAGAACCTTCCAAGTCGAACTGATAACTCAAACCAGAAGTTGCCGCCAATGGAGAAAGTAAAGGTTTTTTACTCAAAGATGGAAAATGAATCAAATTATCATAAAAGTTCAAATCGCTACTTCTCATATCTTCATACAATATGTATGGGTTTTCTGCTTCTGCCACTACTGGAGCAATATCAGATTCGCCTATGGAGATGCCAATTGATGTTCCTCTTTGAGAAGGCGCTTTCATCTCTGCAAAATCGTGAAAGGCATCAATTTCTTCTTTCCATTGGTTAGATTTCTTGAAATACGTAATGGAAATGTATTCTATAAGATTGAGTTTTTCTTTTTTATAAAAATTGTCCAAAGACAATGCTTCTGCGTTTTTTATAGTAATAGAATCAAGTTCCTCTTGTTTTTTAAGTTCTTTTTCCAAAGAGGTTTTGAGGTAGGTTTTGCACTTAAAATCTTGAATTTGATTGTCATAAAAGTTGCGTTGCGCTCTGGCGTTTTGCATGACTTCTTTTGCGAGATTTTTGGTGTTGGAAACCACTTCTACAGCATTGAGTTCGTTCAAATTGGGTTGCAACTCAACTTTGTGATAGGTTTTGGTTCGTTCGCCAACATTTACTTTGATAGTTTTGGGATGATAGCCTACAAAACTAAAAACCACTTCATATTCACCTTTTTTTAACTCTAGAAAAAAAGTACCTTTTAAATCCGTAGAAGTTCCATAAGTTGAATTTTTGACATAGACGCTAGCAAAGGGCATTGGAGCATTGTTTTCATCGAGCACTACTCCATGAATTACTCCTGCCCATAACAAATGAGAGAAAAACAAAAATATGATGGAAATTCCAAATCTAAACACTACTTGCTTTTTGATAGGACGAAAGTAAAGAGAAAAAGTTACACTTCCATAGAAAAGAGAATTTTATTGGTATTATCTGTGGTTGAAAGCTTTGTGATTAAATTCATCATTTGTGTTTTTTTAACCGCAAAGTACACAAAGTTTTTCCGCAAAGTGCTCAAAGTGGTAAACACTAGAAATTGTCGTGTTTCTTGGTGTGCTTTTTGTATTATTCTTGGCGCTCTCTGTGGTTAAAAGCTATGTGATTAAATCATCATTTTTGATTTTAACCGCTAAGGATTCACTATTTTTTTCATTTATAGTTATTTTCCAAAGACCTTGTAAATAGGATATTGTACAAAATCAAGTCTTAAAATCTTTTATCTTGAAGTCTTGAAACTTTTTAACCACAATGACGAAAAGATTTCACAAAGTCTTAAAACAACTAGTTTACCTTACAACCATAAATTTCTTAACTGGAGCATTTCCTTTTGCATTAATTATGCTATAAAAATAAACACCTTCAGTTAAATCTTGAGTGGCGATTTGAAGCAACCCATTATTTTGACTCAAAGGATAATTCCTTATGGTTTGTCCTAAATTATTAGTCAATCTTAAAACGGTATTTTGATCAACATTTTGAATAGCATAATTAATATTAAAGACATCATTTGTTGGATTAGGATAACCATTCAAAATCACATCAATATTTTCTACACCAATGTTGTCTGGCAAAATGATATTCACTTTAAAATCATCAAAATAAAACCCATCTTCTGTAGCCCAATTGTCAGAAACAATTTTGAATCTAAATTTCACATTATCTCCCAAATAATCACTCAAATTTATAGTTTCTTTAACCCATTGTGTTTGAAAACCATCGTAAAGTGGCTTCCCTTCATCTTGATTTTGCGTTCCAGATTTTGTATAATTTCCGCATTGAGGAATCCAAGAATTTCCTCCATCTGTAGAAACTTCAAACTGAACATAATCGTAACCTGCTTCAATTTCCCATTTTGCATAAAACTCAACAGTTGCAGCTACTGCATTGGTCAATTCTACCTCATCAGTTAAAGTAATTCTCTTATTGATGTTATTGCCATAATTTCCGTTGGGAGAATCAGTAATAGAAGTAGATGGCGAAACAAAATCAGAAGTTGTTGTGTTCCATGTTTGTGTTACATCCCAATTATTAGTATTATTTCCTATATCAGTAAATATATTTGTTTGCGCTCCATAAATTTTTGTCACCAACACAGTTCTTTCATACATTCCATTGTCGATGACCAATTCATAACTCACTTCATCACCTGCTTGAATACTTGGACTCAATGCGTATGAAATAGAATCCAAATCATTTTGCAATATAGTCATATTAGAATGTGTATTGACATTACCTACAGAAAGAATATTTGCTGAAATAGGATTAATAGATACCGTAAAATTAGCAGGTTCTTGCATCCCTAATCTTTGAATATCGTATTTGAAATAATCATTCACTTGCGACAAAGTAAGCGGAGATGCATCAGATATTTTAGCATAATTGGTTATCAATAATGCTGAAGTAAGATTGGTATAAACCATAGAATTACAAATAGTTTCAATTTGAGAAGCTGCTGGCCAAAAACCATTGTTTCCAATTTCTGGAGTAAATGAAAATATTTTAGGTTTGGTTGCCAAATCTGCTCCATATTGCCAATCGTCAGAATCACCAGAAGCTGGATACAAAAGCGAACTTAATTTAGGCACCATTCCCAATCCATTATTTACTGTCATTTCCGGGGAAATTGCAAGATAATAATTATGGTCTGGAGTGAATTGATTATTGGCATAACCAAATGGAAACAAAAGTGAATTGTCCCAACTGTGATTATTAAGAGCTAATTTAAAATTGTGATTTTCACAAAACCATTTCATCGCTTGGTTTTCTACTTCAGAAAAAGGACCAGAACCTGGATAAGTGTCGTTTCCAGTATTAAAACTCACACCTGTTGTTCCCCAAACATCATTTCCTCCTGCATCTGTGTAATTATAATTTCTATTATTATCCACTCCGAAATCTCCATTTCCATGATTTCTTCTATTCTTACGAAACATTCCTCCTCCATTAGGGCTATTCGTACAATTGAATTCATATCCATCTGGATTGAGAACAGGAATAAAAAACATTTCTGTATTATCAACAATGGCTTGCACTTCATCATTCGTATCGTAATTTTCCAACAAAAACCACATATAATAAATCATTTGTTGCATAGACGCTGGCTCTCTGGCATGATGAATTGCATCATAGAGAATTTGAGGTTCGCCTTCATCGACATTGGGATTGTCAGAAATTTTCACCCAATAAATAGGTCTCCCTTCTTCTGTTTGAAAAGTTGAGATTGGTGCTTTTACAGTGATTAAATTTGGATATAAAGCAGCCATTTGGTCCAACTCTGTCAACATTTCATTGTAAGTATAAAACCCTCCCATAGAACCTAATTCCCAATTGGCGGGTGTTGTATAACTTGGTATTGAAACACCGCTACAATTAGCATTTTTCTCTATAGACTTTGGTTTTTGGTTTTCTGTTTTGTTTTGGTCAACGTAAAACTGACTCACATCTTCAATCAAAATTTGTACTTCGCAACCAATCATTCTTGCGATGGCGATTTCATTTTCAGAAAAATCGGACTCAATAAAAACGCCTATTTTTTTCTTTCCATGATCTAAAGGAACACCTTGAGAAGCAAGTAAGGCCAACTGTTCGTTAGAGTTATAAAATATTCTCGCTCTGTGCCAGATTTTTTTGTTGGAAGAGGTATTTATCGATGGTTCAGATGTTGTGCTAGATGCAATTGTTTGAGCAATAAAAACGCTCGAAAACAGCAAACTAATTGTGATTAAGGTTAATTTCATACTATAAGGTTTGTACTTCAAAGACTGAAGTGATTTTCATTGGTTGTCTAAAATTAACAATAATTTTCAAAAGAACCAAGAAAATATGGAAGATTGGTAATTCTTCTATAATTTTGTAAAACTAAATATTTACATTAATTTATATTTTATCGTACTGAATGATTTCAAAATCATGTACGTTTTTATCGTCTTTTTGAAAACTCATGATTGTTTTTTGAGTCCATTTTGAGGAGTCGAAAACTGTAAAAAAAGTATCTGCATCAAAAGATTCATCAATATGTGTTAGGTAGATTCTATCCACAAGATTTTGTTTCAAAGCATAGTCATATATTTGTCCTCCACCAATTACAAAGCATTCTGAATCCCCCTCCATTTTTGCCAAAGCAATTCCTTCTTCCACACTATTCACGACCACACATTTTTCGGCTTTAAATCCTTCTTGTCGAGTTACAATTACATTAGTACGTTCTTTCAGTGGACGATATTTCGTAGGTATAGAATCATAATTTCTTCTTCCCATAATAACAAAATGACCAAGGGTTGTTTCCGTAAAAAACTTCATGTCTTTGGGCAGATGCCATATCAAATCATTGTCTTTTCCTAATTCTCTATTTTTTCCTATGGCTGCAATTATGGATACTATCATGATATAAAATTTTCGATTTCAAAAGTATCAATAATATTAATGATGAACTTAAAAAAAATAAAAACATGGAAAAAAGACTACTGCTCAAAAAAGTAATCAATCAACTCATGGAGTTTTTTTACAGAGAAGTTATTAGACCCTTCGAAGAAACCGTCAATAGCTGCGGAAATTTCTTTGGAGGATATAAATCCATTTCCATCTAAATCTGCTTCTTGTAAGTCTAATGGAATGTTATTCGATTTACTTTTTGCGCCTTTGGATGCGGCTTCAATTTGTGAAGAAATTTCATCTAATTTACTTTGAGAAGCATCTTCAGAAAAAGATTGTTTACGCTCTTCTACAATTTTATTTTTAGTAGCAATTCGCTCAGCCAATAATTCGTCTGTCAATTCTCTGCCTTCTTCATCTACTATAGCTCCTTTGGGCGTGTTGGGTTCTTTATCTAAATAATCTGGAACTCCATCTCCATCTGCATCTAGTGGACAACCTTTTTTATCTACCTCTACTCCTTTGGGTGTGTTCTGGCAAAAATCTTCCATATCCAAAACACCATCTCCGTCTTTATCAGAATTTTCTATGGCTGAAAAATCAACATCGTCATATCTGTGTTTTTTCTCTTGATTTACTTTTTTGATGACGTAGTGCAATGAAAACCCTCCAAATAGATACTTGTCGTTTTTACCATTTTCACTTACATTATCAATCCAATCTGTAAAAGTAATATTGTAAGTAGCATAAATTCTTCCTTGAATTCTAGGGGTAAACTTCCATTTCAACCCAAATGTCAAAGGCACTGCAAAAGTACTTCTGTTGTAATTCACAGCTGAATCAGTAAGTTGTGTTTCGTAGGTATAGTCTCGTTGAATTTGAGTTGCACCAGAAGATGTGTCTCCTTGTGACTGATTCCAAATAGTGCCATTATCCCAATATTGATAAGGCACTCCGTTTTTGTCTTTCAAATCACCGTAAGGATCAAATTTCAAAAAATGAAAACCTGCAGAAATATAGGGTGAAAATGGAGATTCTTTGTGGATCACCAAATCATTATCAAAATGAAAAACGGCATTTAAACCTACTTGGATTACAGCCGTTTCAAAATTTCTGTTTTTCAAAATCTCTTTACTTCTTTCATTTGATGACAATTTTCCGTACAAAGCATCGACTTGAAAACCAAAAACTTCCCCAAATCTTCTTTCCAAATTGAAAGTGTAACCTGTACGAATATTTGAAAACTTTGAAACATTAGATTGTGCCGTCAAATCTCCCATGTATGATAAAAATCCTACTCCAGCGCCAACAGTTAGTACATCTGGCATTTCTTTCTCTTGAAATTGAGCATTGATATTATAAAAAGTAGTAACTAAAAATGTAAAAAGTAGCATTTTTTTCATAGAATCAAATTTTTAGTAGAATCAAATAATGGTTTCAAAGAAAGTTTTACTCACTAATCTAGCAAATTTAAAAAATACTTTTGAACTATAAAAGTTTTAGTGCTAAAAAGTATTAGAAGTTTGGAGTAAGCATGTATTTTTTGTAGAATCTATTAATCTCATCTACTGCTTCATCTGCTGTATCAACCAATTTAAATAAATTCAAATCTTCTTCATTGATGTTGTTTTCTTTTTCCAACACTACTTCTTTTACCCAATCTAATAAGCCTTCCCAAAAAGTCTTTCCGACTAAAATAATTGGAAATCTTCCTGTTTTTTTGGTTTGTATCAATGTCATCGCTTCAAAAAGTTCATCCAAAGTTCCAAATCCTCCTGGCAACACGATAAATCCTTGTGCATACTTAACAAACATTACTTTTCTTACAAAAAAGTAGTCAAAATTGAGCATTTTGTCGGAGTCTATATAAGGATTGTAATGTTGTTCGAATGGCAATTCTATGTTCAATCCAACACTGATACCCTTACCTTTTGCAGCTCCTTTATTTCCCGCTTCCATTATACCTGGCCCCCCTCCTGTAATCACTCCATAACCGTTGGTTGTCAATTTATAAGCGATGTCTTCTGCTAATAAATAATATTTATTGTCTGATGGTGTTCTTGCCGATCCAAAAATCGATACACAAGGTCCAATTTTAGATAACCTTTCATATCCTTCTACAAATTCAGACATTATTTTAAAAACTGCCCAGCTATCGTTTGTTCTTATCTCGTTCCAATCCTTATGCTTAAAGGCTTCTTTGATTCTATCTCTTTCCTCTTCCATATCTTTAGTATTTTAATTTATCTGTAAAATTAACTTATTTTCCGAATCTTACTCCGCTAAGCTTAATTTATGTTAACATTTAAAAGTTGAAATTGGAAATAGGATGTTACGACATACGATTGGACGACATACGATGTTACGACATACGATTGGACGACATACGATGTTACGACATACGATGTTACGACATACGATGTTACGACATACGATGTTACGACATAAGATGTTACGACATACGATTGGACGATTTCAGTTGCTAGATACTAGATGCTAGACGCTAGATACTAGATACTAGATGCTAGATGCTAGATGCTAGACGCTAGATGGATAATGGTTGATGTGTTCAATCTTCGCTATTGCTTCGATTGATGAAAGATGGATGATGGGTTATTTGACATACTTTTTGAAGACATACGACTTAACGATAATTTGATAATGTAGCAATTTGAAAATAGGAAATCAGATATCCTTCGCAAAAACTTTGGTTATTGAAAAAAGTTGAAAGTTGAAATCGGAAAGTTAAAAACAGATATCCTTGGCTGTACTACTTTGCTAATGCTTCTACATTATACTTCTTCACTGAAGTTTCGAACTACAAATAGTTTCGCAACACAAAAAGCTTCGAAGTAAGAGGTGCTTAGGTTATTGAAAAGAGATGAAACATAAAATTGGAAATTAGAAACACAAAACAACCTACACAACTAATATAGAGCGCATTATATCGAAAATCTGAATTGCCAAATACAATTACACCTAGCCACAAAAATATTGGTAATTTGTTTTTGCAAGAATTTGCAAATTGTTGCATTAAAAATTATTGTAATTTTGTCGAATATTATGGGGAAAGATAAGCTTAGAAAATTTAACGCTGTGCATGAATTCAAAAATGTTGTAGAACCTACCACAGAAGAAGCCATGTCAGATGTTCCATACCCGCTAAAAGGAAATTGGAGTAAAGAATTATTTGGAAATGATTTACCAATAATTTTGGAACTAGGTTGTGGCAAAGGTGAATACACACTTGGTTTAGCAAGAAAATACAAAGACTTTAACTTTATAGGCGTTGACATTAAAGGGGCAAGAATTTGGAAAGGTGCCAAAACAGCACTTGAAGAGGAATTGAATAATGTTGCATTTTTAAGGACAAAAGTTGATTTTATAGATAAATTTTTTAAAAAAGGTGAAGTAGCCGAAATTTGGCTCACATTTAGTGATCCTCAACCTCGAAGACCAAGAAAAAGACTTACATCTCCTATGTTTATTGATAGATATCGTAGCATTTTAAAACCAAAAGGAATTATCAATATCAAAACAGATAGTGACCTGCTTTTTGGTTACACATTAGACCAAGTGGATGAACATAATTACCCTCTACTTCTTAAATCTTGGGATGTTTATGGAGAATTGATTCACCAAACAACTCCTGATGTGGTTTATAAAATGGGAATACGAACCTATTACGAATCTAAATGGTTGGCTCAAAATATCAAAACTAAATATGCACAATTTAGGATTGGGTAAATATTTTTTAAAAAGCAAGTTCAATCACTTGTTTTACACTTTGATAATCAATATATTTACAGTATAAACCTGCGAGAAACTCCGTATATTTTTTTCATTGCGTCTTTGTATTCATACAATAAAAAAAATGTCGTTTTGATAACCGTTGAAACCTATTCTTTTAAATGCAAAATTGCGCCTTTAATAATCAAATACTGAGCAGTGCAGTAGGTAATCATAATCGTTGCTTGAGCAAAGGGAAAACCGTCCGTAAAATAGAACTTATCCATAGCGATACAAGTGTCTGAAACCACAAAAGTAAGTGCACCTGCTAATATGTAATAATAAGAAGCCATACTGACTTTGTTGTACCTGAAAGCTGCTGTCAATCCCATAAAACAAATGGCTAATCCATAAACGATGACTGGAATTAAAAACTCGCCTAATTTTAGGAAAAGCGTATTCATCAAAACCATATAAAACGCTCCAAACATTAGTGCAAACAAAATATTTAATCTAACATCTCCTCTTGTTTTAGCGTTTTTTATATTTAAAATAAATGCCCAAGCGTACAATAATTGACCTATTAAAAATGAGCCCAATCCTAATAGAAAGAAATTTTCGTTTTGTGGAACAAACAACAAAAATGTATCTCCAAAAAACGATGCGATGATGGCACCTGTCATTAAATTTTTGAATTTGCCCGTTATATTTTGCGTCAAACTCCAAAACCACAAAAGTAAAAAAGGCATCAACAAGGGTTTGGTAGCGAATATCAAAGGTTGAATTTCAAAAATATCTCCAGTGATTTCAAGAATGGCTGTGATGATGTATAATGTTAAAAGTAATGTTGGGTTTTTCATTGGGTCTAAATAATTGAGTGCAAATATGGCAACAATTTTTTACTTTTCAATAGGTTCGAAAGTAGCTATCAATCTAAAACCTACAGTTGCAAATCCTTTATCGGGATTCGCAAATACTTTTGCATCCATACTTTCAAAAGATTTTCCTTCGTAATACTCATCGCGATAGTCATACCAATTGGCTCCAATAACCATTCTCCCTTTAGGATGATTATACAAATTAAAATACTCTTCTCTCAACGCTTGAATATCTGCATCAGCGCCTGGTGTTTTGAGCAACAACTCCATTCTTTTGTAATACATCAATTTCCAATTTTCTTCATAAGATTCTTGAAGCCACTCGGAGACACCAGTGCCCATTGCTCGGACGTTTGATATGTGATTTCCTTTTTTTGGTTCGGGTTGGTAATAACAAGCAATTAAAAATTGCTCGTTAAATTCTAGGGAATTATCAGTTGCCATTTCACTTAATGGGCTTTGCAAAATAACCTTCCTATTTAACTGACCTTCTTTTTCTTTAAAATCATTATAGTCGTAAATTGTGTCTTTTCCTTCACCCACAGGCATACTCATAGACTCTGTCAAAACCAAATTGGTTTCCCAATTAAAAGGAAAGTCCAAAACAATCTTATTTTCTCTTCGAAGAGCATTTCTAACATAATCCCATTGAATTATACTTGGTATATCAAACTTCAGCTTGTAAGGTAGATTTAATCCTTGCATTTTTTTATTGATAATCTTCGTGTACCAATGACAAAAAGCTTCTATTTGATAGTAATTTAGTCCAACTACAGGATAATCATCATAAGCAGGATGCCAAAAGTACATATTGGTCATTGCTTCTAATTTTTTATTGGAAAAATCTTGAATCCAACATAAAGTATCTGGGCATACATTTATGGTAATTGTATCTCCAAAATCATCTATATACTCATACCTTAGGTATCTTACATCAATCTCATAATAATCATAAAATCTATTGCTTCCTCCAAGATACATTTGTGATAAAAACTCAAATTGTTCATTTTCGGGATATTTTTCCCAGTCAATTCTTTTCTCCCAATTTAAAATCCAGTCATCAAAATCATTCACTTGTCCTAAAGAATCATAAGTTGGTATTTTCCAGTCATAAATATTCAGATTTTCAGCTAAAATTTCTCTTCCAATACTATCCCTTACGTAGTACCAAAATTGTCTATACATATTATTACTTACCTCTTTATTTTGAAATAAAAAGGGTTGAAAAAATTATTGACATCTAAAGTGGTTAATTTTTCAGAGGTTAACGAAAATTGAGAAAAATCGACATTTACTGAATTAGGATTTTGAAAATACATCATAGATTCTGGAATTTCCCAATGATTTTCATTTTTTATATCAACTATTGGATTGAAAAATGTAAAATCATTGAACTCTTTATAAAAGAAATCTCCTTGTAAAGAATTTATAAAAAAGTATCAACTTTTGAATTTTTAATTCAATTGGTTTTTTAAAAGGTTTTTGAATGGCAAAATTATCAGAAAGTAAAATTGATTTTACTTTAGTTGTGTCTCTTTTAATATATGGATTTTCATTGTTGAGTTGTGAACTGGAAAATGACGATTCAATAATTCTATCTGAAGTGTAGATTAACGTATCATAATATTTAGTAAGATTAAACTGATCCTTTTGAGAGTATATCAAAAGAGAAAGAAAAGATAAAATAAATATTACTGTAATTCTAATCATTGAAAAGCAATACGATGTTTTAAGTTATTGAGTTTCACTTTACGCCCAAACCTTACTTCCTTCTGAGCAGTTTTTGCAAATGTCTATTTCTTGTCTGTTGGTAAGGAGTGCTTTTCTAAAGTTTTGGTATTCTTTGTTTTTCCAGATGTTGTCGAATTTTACAAACTGCATATTTCCCAATTTGTGTTTGGCGTCTTTATCGAAACAGCAAGGTACAATGCTTCCGTCCCAAGTGACCACAGCGCTACTCCACATCCTCCAACAGTGATTGCTCATTTTGTTTTTGAGTTTGAAAGTACCGTCTGCCATTTTTCTATATCGACTGTATTTGTCAATAGTTGGAATTAATGGATTACCATTTTCGTACGAATAGACTTGTGCAGTTTTGAAACGAATTTCATCAACGCCCATTTCTATTGCCAATATTTTGGCTTCTTCTATTTGATGTTCGTTGGGTTTAACCACCAAAAACTGAAAAATCAAATGGGGAAATTGGGCGTTTCTTTTTTTCTTGGCAGCCACCATATTTCTCGTGCCTTCCAAGACTTTTTCCAGAGAACCTTCTTTTCGGTATTGCTCATAGACTTCTTGCGTAGTGCCGTCAATCGAGATGATCATTCTTTTGAGTCCGCTATCGATTACTTTTTCGCAACTTTCGGGGTTCAAGAAGTGTGCATTGGTCGATGTGGCGGTGTAAATTCCTTTGGTGTTGGCATAGGCAATCAAATCGAAAATATTTTTATTGATAAACGGTTCACCTTGAAAATAAAAATTGATGTAGGCTAAGTTTTTACCCAATTCATCAATGATTTTTTCATTGACACTCGATTTCATATTCCCTGTGGGGCGTGAAAATTGTTTGAGTCCACTCGGACATTCTGGACAGCCGAGATTACAAGCTGTAGTGGGCTCAATAGAAAGCGCCAGTGGTTTTCCCCAAATAATGGGTTTTTTGAAAATTCTAGAAAGCCAAAAACTTTTGTACAACAAAGCCCCATTCAAAATCTTCCTGAATGTAAGCATCTTTAGGATGTGGAAAGTTGTGCTATTTGACATTGAAAATTATAATTCTAAAATGCTAAATTACTCTTTTATATCGAAGTGGAAATCTCGTTTTTAACATTTATAAAATATATGCTATGTAATCTTTGTAACACACTATCGATTTTTCATCTTTTACCTTTGCAGAAAAAATAAATATTATGCCAACAGTAAATTTAACAAAAGAACTTTTTCAATCAGATGTATTCGATTACACCAAAGGAGAAGAATGGAATTTTAAAGGAACACAACCTGCTATTATAGATTTTTATGCAGATTGGTGTGGTCCATGCAAAATGGTAGCGCCAATACTTGAAGAACTATCTGATGAATACAAGGATAAAGTGACTATTTATAAAGTGAACACCGAAATAGAGCAAGAATTATCTGCTATGTTTGGTATCAGAAGTATTCCTTCCATTTTGTTTATTCCTATGGACAAACAACCTATGATGCAAGCAGGAGCTTTGCCCAAAAATGCTTTGAAGGATATTATTGAAAAGGAGTTGATGTAAATGTATTACGTCTATTGTCTTACGTATTAGGAAATACATTTTCATAATACAAGAAAAAAACTACAAACACCGAACTTCAAACCAAAAACCAACTTTACTTCTTCAAAACCCAAACGCTATATTCGCCAGAGGATGTGATTTGAGATTTAGCATTTTTGGCTTCCTAAGAGGATGAATAATGTCCAAAAGCGACTCTGTGACCCCCGTACCTCTGTGGTTCAAAAACATTTTGGTAAGGGAATTAAAACCATATGAATTTACCACGAAGACACAGAGAGTTTCAATTCTATTTTAATGATTAAAATTTAAAATTCTGCTTGGGTTCTTGGTATTGTAAATCGTATAAAAAAAACGCCTAAACTCTGTGACCTCCGTGCCTCTGTGGTTCAAAAAACTAAGGATTGAATATTAAGAGAATACACATAAAGCAAAGAGTTATAATAGCGAAAAAGTAACCATTTTTTTGTCATACTGATTTTACGAAATAATTACTTCAGTGAGCCTTTAACAACAAACCCCGAACTTCAAACTCAGAACCAACTAATTTATTAGTTTTTACTTCTTCAACACCCAAGCGCTATATTCGCCAGAGGATGTGATTTGAGATTTAGCATTTTTGGCTTCCTAAGAGGATGAATAATGTCCAAAAGCAACTCTGTGTAGTCCTTTATTGTAATCTACAACCAAAGCATCAAAACCTTTGGATTGCAGTTCTTTTACAAAAACTTCAGCGTTATTTTGATCTTTAAAACAACCTCCAATCACAAAATAACCTTGTTCGGTGTTTTTGATTGTAGTGGTGTGTTTCTCTTTTACATCTTCATAAACCAATGTATCTTTAACTACCTCCGTAGAAATGGTCTCAGCAGGTTTTGAATGAATATCAAAAATAGAAAAATCCACTTTATCTAAAGTATCAACTTTAAAAGTATTGGAACTGTAAAACTGATAATTTTGAATGGCTTTTGTAAAAGTAAAAGGATTCAAATCAGAATATTGAAAATTCCCTTGAGGACTCAACAAATCTGTTTTCATGGGAATCCAAGCAGCATAAAATCCTAATGGAATAAGCGCTGCTGCTACCCACCATTTGGAATGGCTCACTTTTATGGAAGGTGCATTCGTTTTTAATAAAGGTTCTTGTATCGCTACCACTTTTCCAAGCGGTTTTCTATCTGATGTTGCAACTGTTTCTTTAGTTGTTATTTGCACAATAGGAGTTTCCTTTTCTAGTGCTGGCAAAGGCAAAGCTTTTACAACAGGAAGTCCAAAACTTGAAAGCAAATAACTTTCTTTTTTGGCATGGAAACTTAAATTGTTTTTTTCATCTAGGAAAAAAGTACCGATAGCACCCAAATCAAAACGTTTCTTGAGTTGCATTTCGCTTTGAATCGACTTTACAAATGTATCGATAAACTCCACAGCATTTTGAAATGCAATATTTTCTTCTTTTACAATTTCGTGCGCTAAAAGCCCATCATTATGTTGCAAAAATCTATTGAAAACAAATCCTTTTTTGGGAGGATGCAACATTTTCGATTGCGCATCTGCAAAACCAGGAATATAATTCGCCACCAACCCACCAAAATTGGGTATCACCACACAATCGTGTTGGTGCATTAGGTTGATGAGATATTTTTCTATGTTTTGCATTTTCTAATGTGCCTTTCGAACTCACAAAGATATGTTAATATTATGGCATTTTCAAAGATTTTTTTTCGCAAAAAGAAACGTATTTAAGAATGTGTTGATTTTCAGAAAGAAGTTGTTAAAACTTAGCGCCATAAAAAAAGAGTTGTAGTAAATTTTCTACAACTCTTTTTAAGATTCTAAATGTTTTTATAATTATTTCAACTTATTCAATGAAATGGTAATTCTTTTCAATGCTTCAATTAAATTGGCTTCGCTAGCAGCGTAAGAAATCCTAATACATTTATCATCTCCAAATGCACTACCTGTTACTGTTGCTACTTCTGCATCCGTAAGGAGATACATAGCCAAATCATCTGCATTATTTATTTTAAATTCACCATTAGAAGTTCCAAAATAAGCACTGATATCTGGAAAAACATAAAATGCTCCTTCAGGAATATTGATTTTAACTCTGTCGATTTTTCTCAACTCTGTCAACATCAAATCTCTTCTTTTTTCGAAAGCATCTCTCATGTCGTAAGTAACACTTGGGTCTGCTTTCAAAGCAGCAATAGCGGCTCTTTGCGCAATAGAGCAAGTACCACTTGTAACTTGACCTTGCATTTTGATACATGCTTTTGCAATCCATGCCGGTGCACCAATATAACCCAATCTCCATCCTGTCATAGCAAATGCTTTTGATAAACCATTTACCGTTACCACTTGTTCATAAACATCTTCAAACTGCGCCAAACTTTGATGTGTTCCAACAAAATTAATGTGTTCGTATATTTCATCACTAATGACAATAATTTCTTTATGTTTTACTACCACATCTGCCAAACTTCTCAACTCTTCTTTGCTGTACAAACTTCCAGTTGGATTGCAAGGCGAACTAAAAATCATCATTTTGGTTTTAGGTGTAATTGCTTTTTCAAAAGCAGCTCCAGTTATTTTAAAATCATCATCAATTGATGTTTCGATAACTACAGGAATACCCTCAGCAAGTTTTACAATCTCTTCGTAAGTAACCCAATAAGGAGCAGGAATTATCACCTCATCACCTGGGTTGATAAGACTCAAAACGACATTTGCAATAGATTGTTTGGCTCCAGTTGAAGAAACAATTTGATCCATTCCATAAGTCAATCCATTGTCTCTTTTGAATTTCAAAGCAATGGCTTCTTTCAAATCAGCATAACCTTCTACAGGTGTGTATTGCGTATAATTTTGATCAATACCTTCTTTTGCTGCATCTTTGATAAAATCAGGTGTATGAAAATCTGGTTCTCCAAGACTCAACCCAATGATGTTTTTCCCTTCCGCTTTTAATTCTCTTGTTTTTCTTGCCATTGCAAGTGTTGCAGATTCTGACAATCTGTTTAATCTGTCTGAAATTTGAGCCATTTTAATTACTTTTTAATTGTGATGCAAAACTAATTAAATCAAGGCATCTTTTTGGAATTTCTTTTCCCAAAATTCAAACAAATATTAACAATTTGTTATTTTAATTTTGCTGCGAAAGCTTTTTTGAATTTTTCAACTTTAGGCTGAATAACATACTTGCAATATTGTTCTTCACCGTGCAGGGCAAAATAGTTTTGATGATAATCTTCGGCAGGATAAAAAACATCTACAGGAACTACTTCTGTAACAATAGGATTGTCCCAAGCACCTGATTTGTTGAGTTCAGAAATATAGAATTCTGACACTTCTTTTTGAGTTTCGCTATGATAAAAAATGGCAGATCTATACTGTGTACCTACATCATTTCCTTGTCTGTTGAGTGTCGTAGGATCGTGAGTTTTCCAGAAAACTTCCAATATTTCTTTGAATGAAATAACATTTGGGTCAAAAACTATCTGAGCCACCTCAGCATGACCAGTGAGCCCGGAACAAACTTCTTTGTAAGTGGGGTTTTTCACTTTTCCACCCATGTATCCGGATGTTACCGAAACAACACCTTTCAAATCTGTAAAAACTGCTTCTACACACCAAAAACAACCCGCTCCAAGTGTTGCTACTTCCATATTTTCCATATTGATATCTTTATTTAAATTTGATTTTTCCGATGGGGTTTGTGCATTACAACTTACCAAAGAAAAACTTAACAAAATTATTAAAACTAACTTCATGTGCTTTATTTTATAACCTAAATATTTATCTTTTGTGCTAAGAAAAAATATAATATTTATATTACATCTGTTAACAGATATCCCATTACTTTTGTTGTGCGCAAATCAATTTAATTTAAAATGAAGCTATTTTTAATTCTAACATTTCTAACGATGACAACACTTACAAATGCACAAGATTCTGCTCAATTCTTTGGACACAGAGGTTGCAGAGGCTTACTGCCAGAAAATTCAATTGAAAGTTTTAACAAAGCCATTGAACTTGGTGTTGATGGCATCGAGTGGGATGTAGTTGTAAGCAAAGACAAAAAGTTAGTGATTTCACACGAGCCTTATATTGATGCTAGTTATTGTTTAGACAAGAATGGAAAAGACATTTCTGCTGCTGAAGGAAAAAAAGTGAATTTTTATAATCTGACAGTCGAAGAAATACAAAAATACGATTGTGGAAGTAAGGGCAACTCAAAATTTCCTGAGCAAAAAAGTATCAACACCTACAAACCAACTGTTCAAGAGGCTTTTAAAAAAATAGATTTTAAATCTGTTACGATATTATTTGAAATAAAATCAGAAACCAAAGATTATGGAACTTATCAGCCAGAACCGAAAGAGTATGCTAGAATTATTGCAAATGAAGTCAAAGACTTTGAATACAATTCCAATATAATTTTCATGAGTTTTGACGCACTGCTTTTGGAAGAATTGCATCAAATACTACCTGATTACAGATATGTATATTTGACTTACAAACCATTTGTTTCCATAGATTCTTTTTTGAAAGAAATAACTTTTAAACCTTATGCTTTGGGCATGTACTACCCTACTATTAGAAAAAAAGATGTGCAAAAAGCAAAGAAAGAAAACATAGACATATATGCATGGACAGTGAATGATAAAAAGAAAAGCGATAAATTAATTCGATATGGCGTTTCTGGAATCATTACGGATTATCCTGATAGAGTGAAGAAATGAAATAGGAAATCAGAAAGATGAAAAACACATAATCAATGGTACAATGAGAAATATTTTTGAGATTAAAGATTGGTTTTTGTCATGTCGACCTCCGCAGCTACGGAGGAGACATCTGCTTTAATTATTGAAAGTTTAGAAAACAAGTTTCAAAGCAAATAGGACTTGGTAAGATGAATATTTGAAGATAAGAGTTAGTTTTTTGGATTACATGCATTTGTAATGTCAAAGAAAGTTTTCTTTTGGCTTTCGCTAAATCTGATTTTACCATATTTTTGATTCCAGTCTTCAAAACATTGTGTACCTTGCATGGTGCCTTCGTATTTTTCAACTTCTCTGCACTTACAATATGCTTCTGCAATTTTTTGAGCATCGTGACCTACGCACCCCTCAAGAAAGAAAGTAACAAATATGATTAAAAAATAATTATAATACTTCATATTTAAATTTGAATTTTGTAAAATTACAAAAAAAAAGAGGTTTTCCAAAAAGTTAAGTATTTTCTATTTACTCAATTTTATTATACTTGTTCAAAGGGAATAATCAAAATAAACACTATTTTTTTAATGAAAATCTAGCACTAAGAATCCAGCATTAATCCGACACAACTTAAAAAGGTAAACAAATTATAGATTTAAAAAAACGAATATAAGTTGTGTTTTAGTGGGTTTGAGTAATCAAAAACGAAGAAAAGCAGAGCACAAACACCACTTGTACTGTTTACTTTCAAAGTTCTTAGCGAAGATAGTTTGGTTCTCGCTTTGTTTTTGTACCCAGAATGAGACTCGAACTCACACGCACATAATGCACAACGACCTCAACGTTGCCTGTCTACCAATTTCAGCATCTGGGTATTCACTTTACCTGTCTATCATCCCAATAGTTATCAGAGACAATATTTGGACTGGTAATTGGCACAAAGATAAATTGAAATATCCAATCAATGAAATAAGTGACGATAATTTTTAAACCGCTCATTCAGATAATTTACTTTGTAAGTATTTTGAGGTTTGATTTTCTCCATCATGACTCCAGCCTGGAGGCATAAAAATATACTTTAATTTATCAGAAAACTTTTTCGCTCTTTTCACATCTCGCCACAAAGCTCCGTATTCATGAGTGGCAATTTTCAACGGATTGTAAGTGTTAATATTTGTGGTAATACCATAAACAGGCTTTTCATTCTCGTCTTCTTCTTGAAATGTTCCGAATAATTTATCCCAAATGATAAAGATTCCAGCATGATTTCTGTCCAAGTACTTCACTTGAGTAGCATGATGCACTCTGTGATGTGAAGGCGTGTTCATAATCCACTCCAGGGGACCTAATTTCCCCACCAATTCGGTATGTTGGAAAAATTGATATATCAAACTTATGGCTTGCATCACCATCATCCAAACGGGATGAAAACCCAATAATGGGATCCATAAATAGAATAAATATTTGTAAAATGGTTCTCCCCAACTTTGTCTAAGTGCAACAGATAAATTCATTCTCTGTGAAGAATGGTGTTGAATATGCGCTGCCCAAAGAAATCTTACAGAATGACTCATTCGATGATGCCAATAAAATGCTAGATCATCAGCAAAAAGAAGTAAAACCCACATCCACCATGTATTTTCGAGTGTGAAAAAACGAAAATTTTCATAAATCAATAGAAATAATAAATAAGCAAAACTTTTGGTAACAATTCCTATCACTACAACTCCAAGACCCATTGAAATACAAGCCGCTGAATCTTTTAATTCATAACTTTTGAGATTTCTTCTAATATCAATGAATAATTCAATCAGAATAAAAGCAATAAAAACTGGAATTGCATAGACAGTTGGGTCTTGCTCCAATGCAGGATTATTGAAAAAATCAGCCATCTTAACTTTAAAATCAAAAAAATTATTGAATCAAAGATATTAAAAATTGAAATAGAAATCTAAATTTTATGGACTTATCGTTTTAATGTTGATGTCCACCTTCTCCGTGAGCATGACCATGTTCTATTTCTTCTGCTGTCGCCATTCTTACATCCATAATTTCGATGTCAAATTTCAAATCCATTCCAGAAAGTGGATGATTTAAATCTAAAGTAACATCTTCACCTTCAATTTTTGTAACCAAAGCTACAGCCATTCCATTGTTGGTATCTACTTGTACCTGCATTCCTTCCGCAAGTTGTTCGTCACCATCATTTTGGAATCCGTTTTTGGGAACGATGTGCACCAATTCTTCGTTATAGTCTCCGTAAGCATCTTCACTTTTTATTTCAGCAACAAATTTTTCTCCAGAAGACTTTCCTTCTAATTGATTTTCTAAACCAGAAATCAAAGCTGAATGTCCATGAAGATATAAAAGAGGGGCTCTATCTTTTGAAGAATCTAACAACTCTCCTTGTGTATTGGTAAGTGTGTAATGAAATTGTGCTACAGTGTTTTTAGTAATTTGCATAATTGATTTTGTTTATCAAGTTTTAAAAATAATTAATTAAGTATTTTCCAAAGGTACTTAAAAACTTTTAAGATACAAAAAACCTGTTTTATGTTCATTGATATCCCAAAAGACTTGTTTTATGTGAAAAGGTAATTATTTCATCAATTTTTTTTTAATGAACAAAATATCCACCTTATCTTTGTGCCAAACTTAAATTTATAATCTAAACACAAAATGAAAATATTTTTTATATTATTAATTGTTGTAGTTTTCTTTTCAACGTCTGTTGTTTCTTGTTCTGAAGAAAAAGAGGCTGACAAAAAAGAAAGCCTAGAAGAAGGAAAAGACAAAAAAAACTTTGTAGGTGAATGGACTCCAGATTTAGGGTCTGTAGAAATTAAGATTTCTGATGCTATTCCTTCTGAATACACTAGTGAGTTAGGAAATGTAAAAGAAGAAATGAAAAAAAACCAAGCTATGGCAGATCAAATTGTCATGGAATTCAAAGAAGATGGCAAATTAGTTGTGGGACCTAAAGGAGATACAAAAGAATTTAATTGGGATGTTGATGGAAACAACCTTGTTATTTCTGGAGATGTTGATGGTCAAAAATTTAAAGCAGCTTTTGAAATCACAGAATCTACTGCTGATGAGTTTACATTAAAACTTACAGGTTCATCTGTTATGGAACAAGCAAAAGAACAATATTCTAAAGAAGTGGAACAAGCAATGAAATCTGTTCCAGGAATTGAAGCGTTAAATGTGGATAAAATCCTTAGCGAAACATGGGCTTCTATGAAATTCAAAAAGAAACAAGCTGCTTAATATAACTTAATTCAAAAATATTTAAGAGGGTGTACGAAAATTCGATACACCCTTTTTTTTATTTTTTTAAAATTTTATTGACATAAAATTGCAAAAAACACTACAACGAATCAGGTAATTATTAAAATTAAAATGTCAACTTTTAAAACATCATTCCTTTATCAATATTCTATAAAAACCCCAATAAATTCGGAATTTTCATTTGGTTATTCGCTTTGGAGAAGGTTACAAAACAGAGCGAGTAACAAACTATCTTCGCTAAAGCTTCGAAAGTAAAAAGTAAGAGAATAATTTCAAGTTCTTTTTATGTTATAAAACTTAAAATTGCTTGGTTAAGCTTAATTATATTAAAAGAATATTGTATATACGCTTTCATACCAGTAAACCATTTTTAACCAACATTAAGGTTTTAGAATAAGTCTCAAAATAGATTAAAACAAAAAGTCAAGGTCAGGTCGAGTGGGTTTCGTATATTTTACATTGATTTTGAAAAAATCGATTGTAAAATAGAAAGTTGTATCGAGACCAATATGAATAGAGCCAAACTCCCCCCCTAACTTCTCGATACAATAAGCCATTTGGTGAACCGCTCGAACTGTCCAAGCGCGTTTAGTTTTATTTAATTTTTTCTTCGGAATTAATTTGACGTATTCTAAAACATTTAAATATAATTTTAAAAACCATTACTGGTAACTTTGCGGGGAATCATAAAAGAATACAATAAAAAATTAATTATCTACGTTAAAACAAAAAATCAATTCAATCGAAAAGAACAAATACCTAACCAATAAAAATCATAATTATGAATCGAGTTAGTTCTTTGTTATTTGTTTTTTTCTTTGCATACACTTGTTATTCACAAAAAACAGATACTTCATTTAAATATAAACCTTCATTTGGCTTTAATTTTGGCACAAATTATTCTTCGTTATGGAATCATAACGCTACTGATGAGTTGCAAATTGAAAATGGATTTGGGTTTCGATTAGGAGTAACTTCAAGTTTCCATTTAAAAAGAAATTGGTTTATAGAACCAAAAATGGAGTTATCTTTTAATAATAGCAATATTATTGAAAACAACGTAACTTATAGAGTGGATCCCAACAACCTAAATTTTATGACTCACTTTAAGTATAGAATGAAAGGATATAACGGAATTGCAAAACCCTATTGTTATTTCGGACCAAATTTAAGAGTTCCTCTCATTGAGGAAAACTCTAATAATTATGCTACAAGAACAACTTTATCTTTGGACTTTGCTTTCGGTGTAGATATAGAATTAAACTACCTAATAATATCTCCTGAACTAAGATTCAGTGGAGGTTTAATTGATATAAGACAAAACCCCGTTGGGACAACTCTCAGAGGCTCCAATGCCGCTTTTGTCATAGGTTTTTCAAGGAGGTAGTTCTTATTCTTATAAAATACTAATTCATCAAATTACAGGAAATAAAAAAGGTCTGATGTAAACATCAGACCTTCGTTTTGATTGCGGAGAAAGAGGGATTCGAACCCCCGGTACGTTGCCGCACAACAGTTTTCAAGACTGCCGCATTCGACCACTCTGCCATTTCTCCTTTTTTGAATGGACTGCAAAAGTATAAAAGGTTTTTAAATACCGAAATAAAAAAGTGATAATTTTTGCATAATAAAACAAAAAAGGCTCGAAACATTTCGAGCCTTTGATATAATAGAGTCTTTTTTTATCTAATTCCGTGCATTTTCTTCAATAGGAATTTATTCATTGCCATCACTGCCAAACCAGCAGCAACAGGTATCGCAGTGAATATTAAGAAGAAAACGGTTAGCCCATATTCCTCAGATATCTTATCGATATAACTTCCTGACATACCAGCAATATAATTTGCAATAGCCGAAGCTAAAAACCAAATCCCAAACATAAACCCTACTAACTTAGCAGGTGATAATTTACTTACATAAGATAAACCTACTGGAGAAACTGTAAGTTCTCCCATTGTATGAAGAAGATATGCTAAAATCAAAAATATCATGCTTACTTGAGCAGTTTCTGCACCATTAGGAATAGTCATACTTCCGAATGCTAATATAGCAAATCCTGCTCCTAAGAGAATCAAACCAATTCCAAACTTAACGGGTCCAGTGGGATTGTATTTACTACTCCATATTTTAGAAAAAACAGGTGCTAACAAAATTATAAATAGAGAGTTTAAAACTCCAAACCAAGAAGCCGGCACTTCTAATTCCTTATCTAAAACCTCTTTTACCTCTCCTGTTGTACTTTGAGGTGTTCTTTCTGCAATTTCGTCAGAAATATTTCTGAAATTTCCTTTATTATCAACATCTAAGATATTTATTGTGCTACCAACTTCAATTTTATTATCAGTTCTTACTACTGTTGTTGTATCTACTTGACTTACAACTCCAGTTTTTTCATCTTCAATTTCTGCAACATAAGAAACTTCATAAGCTACAGTGTTTAATTCTTTGTTTACTTTCCATCCTACAATACCCCAAATAATCAAGAAACTGAAAGACAATGACAAAGCCATTACAGCAAACTTCTTTACGGTTGCTCTAGCCAACATAATTAACACATACGTTATTATAGCCAAAGGAATAATTGTTATCAGTGTATTGACTATAGTAAATGTTGTAGCAGAACTTCCTGAAAGAATTCTGTCCGTAAAACTACTTGCAAAAATAGTCATAGAACCGCCCGCTTGTTCAAATGCTACCCAAAAGAAAATGGTAAAGAAGGCAAGAATTCCAATAACCATTAATCTGTCTCTAATAATTTTAGGATCTTTTTCTTCATCATCAGAAGTAGAAGTAACTTCTGGAGTGTCCAAAATATCTTCAGAATTTTCATTAACAATAGAATCTAAAACTTTTTCCCTTTCTGTTAACTCTGCTTTTGGTTTCAATCCAATTTGATCAAAAATTCCTTGACCAAAATAAAACATAATCATCCCGACCAACATAAATACACCAGCCAATCCAAATCCATAACTCCACCCAACTATCTCTCCTAAGAAACCACAAAGCATCATTCCTAAAAATGCCCCTGCATTAATTCCCATATAAAAAATAGAATAACCTCCATCTCTCTTTTCGGGATCTTTTTTGTAAAGACCACCTACTACTGATGAAATATTGGGTTTGAACAAACCGTTTCCTAAAATTAAAAGTGCCAAACCTAAATAAAATGCCCATTTAGTTTCTAATGCTAACGCTGCATGACCTAAAGTCATTAAAAAAGCGCCCAACATAATTGCTTTCCTATATCCAAGCAACTTATCGGCTATCATTCCTCCAAAAATCGGAGTTACATATACCAATCCTGTGTAAAGACCATATAGTGATAAAGCTTCAGCGTTGCTCCATTCCCAACCGCCAATTCCAGCAGCACTTACTAAGAAGAGCACTAAAATCGCTCGCATTCCATAATACGAGAATCTTTCCCACATCTCGGTAAAAAACAAAACAAATAATCCCGCAGGATGACCCATTACTCTTAATTGTTCTGTATAGTTGGTTTTTGTTGAACTCATACCTTTTTTTTATAAATTGAGCCCCGAAAATAGTATTTTATTTTATGCTAGCGCCTTTTTTTAATAACAAATTGCATAAATAATTTATAGAATCTACATTTTGAACGATGTAATATACTCTTACGTCTATTAATTATTTGATAACAAAAACAAAATATTACATTTGTGTTTCGAAAAAATTTAGTTGTCATATTTTAAATAGATAAAATTTCAAAAATGAAATACATTTCAGCACTTTTAATTAGCATTATAATATTTTCTGCATGCAATAATTCTGAAGAAAATCAAGATACAAAACCCAACTCTAATGATAAAGATTCCACTTTAAGTGAAGTTGACACCACTTTAGATCAGCACACTTTGTCAAATTATATGGATGTTAGAACTAAACATCTACACCTAGACATTGAGGTTGACTTTGAAAACAAGCAAATTACTGGAAGCGTTACTCATACTATTGAAAACCTAACTGGTGCAGACCAAATTGTGTTTGATACCAAAGGATTAAATATCCTTAATGTGAAATTAAATGGTGAAGAAAATACGGAATTCACTATGGGTGATTATGACGAATTGCTTGGCACACCATTATTTGTTGGAATTAATGAGAATACAGAAACAGTTACCATCAAATATGAAACAACTGAAAAAACGGAAGCTTTGGATTGGTTAGTTCCATCTCAAACTGCAGGCAAAAAACAACCTTTTATGTACACGCAAGGGCAATCAATCTTTACTAGAAGTTGGATACCACTTCAAGGAACTCCTGCTATCAGAATTACATACAGTGCAAAAGTGAAAGTTCCTAATCAGTTACTTGCTGTAATGTCTGCTACCAACCCCGTAGAAAAAAATGAATCTGGGATTTATGAATTTAATATGCCTCAACCCATTCCTTGTTACTTAATAGCATTAGCAGTGGGAGATTTAGAATTTGCTCCAATTGATCACCGAACAGGTGTATATTCTGAACCTTCTATGCTAAAAGATTGTGCATACGAATTGGCTGATATGGGTGAAATGGTAAACGAAGCAGAAAAGTTATATGGAAAATACCTTTGGGACAGATATGATGTGATTGTGTTGCCTCCAAGTTTTCCTTTTGGAGGAATGGAAAACCCCAGACTTACATTTGCTACACCAACTATCATTGCTGGTGACCGTTCTTTAGTGGCTTTGATTGCACACGAGTTGGCGCATTCTTGGAGCGGAAACTTAGTGACGAATTCTACTTGGAATGATTTCTGGCTCAACGAAGGTTTTACAGTTTATTTCGAAAGAAGAATCATGGAAGCAATGTTTGGTAAAGATTACACAGATATGCTTGCGCTTTTGGGGTATCAAGATTTGGTTAGAACTATGAGTGAAGAAGAAACTGATATGCAAAAATTAAAATTGCAACTTAATATGAAGCATCCAGATGACGGAATGACAGACGTTGCTTATGAAAAAGGGTATTTTTTCTTAAGATTATTAGAACAAACTGCTGGCCGTGACAATTTTGATGCATTTCTAAAAGGATATTTTGAATCTTATAAGTTCAAAACTATTACAACGGAGGAGTTCAAAGGCTATTTAGAAACAAACCTCATCAAACCTCATAAACTACAAGTAAATATCGATGAATGGATGTACTCATCTGGTTTGCCAGAAAATTGCCCAAAGGTTGTAAGTAAATTGTTCAATGCTGTTGAAGCGAATTTAGAACAGTTTTATTTGACTAACGATGTGAATAGTTCTATTTTTTCAAAAGATTGGACAACACATGAATGGTTACATTTTATTAGAAACCTAAAAGAAGGTACAACTCCAGAACAAATGAAATTATTAGATGATGCTTTCAAATTGACTCAATCTGGAAACAGTGAAATTGCAGCTATCTGGTTTGAAAAAAGCATCAACTTTGGTTATGATAATATAGATAAAGAACTAGAAGCATTTTTGATAAAAATAGGAAGACGTAAATTCTTGATGCCACTCTATACAGCATTAGCTGCAACGCCAGAAGGAAAAGAAAAGGCAATTGCTATCTACAAAAAAGCAAAACCTAATTATCATTTCGTTTCTTACAATTCTATCGACCAATTACTGGGTTTGAAATAGTAAACTTTAATTCTATAAACTCTTCATTAAAGTTTAAAAGTGTAATACAGTCAGTGTTTTTAATACATAGTTGAGGTAAACTACTAATTCATTCGTTTTGGACTTTATCATTAAAGGCAATGACTTATCTTGACCTTCAATTTTCAAACTCCGAACATCGAACTCCGAACTTTCAACAAATTTGCCTTGCAAGTTCATGTTTTTATTTTAACTTTGAACTACAAAGTGCTTTCTTATGAATGAAAACAAAAAACATTTAGATGATTTAACGCACATCAGAAGTCTGATGGAGCGTTCTTCAAGATTTCTCTCTCTCAGTGGATTGTCAGGAGTTTTTGCTGGAATTTATGCACTCATTGGGGCTGCTATAGTTTACTTTGATTTTAAGGCAGGGAGCATTAGTTATGCAAAATATGTTAGGTCGATGGGAGGCGATGAGGAACCTACCGCTAAAATATATTTCCTAGCTGGAATTGCTTTACTTGTTTTAGTAGCATCTCTTATCACTGGATTTATTTTCACATCAAGAAAAGCAAAAAAACAAAACCTAAAAATATGGGATAATAGTGCTAAGCTAATGATGTCGAATTTAGCAGTACCATTAATTACTGGAGGCATTTTAGGAATTATATTTATTCAAAATGGATTATTTGGATTTGTTGCGCCCATCACATTATTATTTTATGGCTTGGGACTTTTTAGTGCTAGTAAATATTCATTTGTAGAATTGAGGTATTTAGGTCTTTGTGAAATTCTACTTGGATTAATAGGCTGTTTATATATTGGATATGGATTGCTTTTATGGACTATTGGGTTTGGGTTGTTACATATCTTTTATGGCGCATGGATGTATTATAAATATGAGAAGAAAGTTTGAAGTTTGTGGTTTGTGGTTCGTTGTTTCACCAAGAACTAACGACTAACCACTAAAAACTAAGAGCTAACGACTAAAAAATAATGAAAGGTTTTAACCAGTTAAATAAAGCATTTGAAAGCAGGGTAAGATTGGGTGTAATGTCTATCTTAATGGTAAAAGACTGGGTAAATTATAACGAACTCAAAGAAACTTTGGGACTGACTGATGGAAATTTGGCGAGTCATATTGCTTCTTTGGAAAAATTAGAATACGTAGAAGTACAAAAACAATTTGTAGGCAAAAAACCTATGACGAGTTACAGCGCCACCAAAATTGGAAAACATGAGTTCACCAAGCATATTGACGCTTTGGAAGCTCTTTTGAAAAGGTAAAAAATATTTCAAGAAATATTGAACGTAGTTTTTTTGAATTTTTTTAATTCTATTCACACAAAATTGAAGAATAAGACTTTTTACATTAAAATCTATTTGGATAATGTTATTTTTGTGAAATAATAACAGGAAAATGAAGAAAGAAGATTGTTTTGAATTAGGGATTATTTCCAAATTATTTAGTTTTAAAGGAGAAGTTATTCTTCATATTGATAGTGACCAACCAGATAATTACTATGATTTAGAAATGGTATTTTTGGAAATCAACAATCAATTGGTTCCGTATTTCATTGAAAAGAGTGCTGTTCACAAGCACAATCAGTTAAGAGTATTATTCGACACCATAGAAGATGAAGACGGTGCCAAAAGAATCGTTAAGAAAAAAGTGTATTTACCACTAACTGAATTGCCCAAACTAAATGATGACCAATTTTACTATCACGAAGTAAAAGGTTTTTCACTTTTTGATGAAAACAATTTAGAAATTGGCAAAATATTAGACATCATAGAAAACCCATCTAATACTTTACTCGAAGTGGCATACAAAGGAAATGAAGCGCTTATTCCCCTTAACGATCAAAGTTTTATAAAAGTGGATAAGACTGAAAAGAAGTTATTCGTGAAAATTCCTGAAGGATTACTTGATATTTATAGTTAAGATATTAACCCATTTTTTAAGCACTTTATTTTTGATTCGGTACCTTTGTAATGAATTAAGAATTTAAGAAAGTACAATCATGAAATTATTTTTACTTACCATAGCACTTTTAGGACTTGCAATATTGGGCATTGCCATCAAAATATGGGCTAAAAAAGATGGTAAATTCTCTGGGACTTGTGCTAGTAACAGCCCTTTATTCAATCAAGAAGGAGAAAGTTGTAGCGTTTGTGGCGCAAGACCAGATGAGAAATGTCTATCTGAAACGCCCGTTTTACCATAAAATTCGGCAATGATTTTTAATGTTTTTTCTATTTGAAAACTGTGAGGTCTTTTATTATAATTGTTGAAGGCTTAATTCTTCGCTATTGCTACGAATGATAAAAAAAGTAGCCAATCTATTGAAAGTTTTTTTACATAATTAGTATTTTTTCCATCTCACTGACTAAGTCTTGAGTCTTATAGTCCTTTGTCTTGCGTCTTAAATCATAAAGTCTTGATTCTCGAAACAAAAAATCACTTTATATACTTATCAAATCCTTTGGTAACAGTAAAGTCTAAAGTGCCATTATTATCAAAAACAAAATAAGCTTCCAATTCCAAATCTGGATTATTATTGATAAAATCTATTGAATTAATCAATCCCATCACCATAAAAGAAGTAGCATAACCATCTGCCTGAGTACATGATTTTGCAATAACTGTAACGCTCAGTAAATTATGATTTACGGGATATCCCGTTACTGGATTAATGGTATGAGCATACTTTTTTCCGTCAATCATATAGAATTTTCTATAATTTCCAGAGGTTGCAAGACTCATATTTTTGAGTTTTGCAATAAACTGGTAATCTGTTGAACCTGGCTCAGCATTTTCGATTGGTTTTTCGATTCCTACTGTCCATTCATTCCCATCAGGATTGAGACCTTGACATTTTACTTCTCCGCCAATTTCAACCATATAGTTTTCAATGCCTTTTGATTTTAAAAAATCACCAACTACATCTACAGAATGACCTTGAGCAATCGCATTAAAATCTAGTTTAGATTCTAAATGTTTTTTAGAAAGCACTTTTCCTTTTAATGAAAATTCTGATTCACCAAAACTTGTGAAAGAGAGCAATTTATCAATTTCTTCTAATGAAATTTTCTCCAATTGATTTCCATCATAAAATCCCCAATAATCTATCACAGGATAAAGCGCTGGGTTAAAAGTTCCATTGGTGTTGTAATATATTTCTTTAGATTTGTTGTAACAATCGATAAAATTTGTACTATTTGAATATTTCTCTAAAGAAAAAGAATGCTCTTCAGATTTGTTCAATTCTGAAATAATACTGCTTGGAACATAAGTTGAAAGTTCTAAATCATAAGCAGCTAACAAACTGTCAATAGAAGGTTTTAAATTTCTGTTGTTGGGATCTTGATAAGTAATACTATAGGTAGTCCCTTGAGTTTCTCCAGACGCTTTTAAGTAGTCTTGAGTTAAAGTTTCCACCCCTTCGTGTTTTACATTTTCAGAAGTATCACAAGAAAACATGAATAAGGTTAGTAAACTAAAAAGTATTATACAACGCATTTTGTTTGTCGATTGATTAATTTGGCTCCAAAAATACATTATTTCTATCGAAAAGTAATGAATATTTTCTAGTTTTTATTGAGAATTAATCTGATAGCGTATATACTCAAGAATTATTCAGATTAGTTTTTAGAAAGATTCTTTTTGTAACCTTAGACATAATTTCACGTAACAAGCAGTCCAACCTTTATGATAAATTGAAATGTCAATTTCAAAAAAAATAAATCTTTTTTATACAATATTTCTGATGTTTTGCATTATGATATGCCTTCCTAGTATTTCAATGGCGCAACTCAATAAAAAACCTTTGCAACTCAAAGAAGCTAGAAAAAACTGGAATAATCTCAACTTCAAATTATCTCAATATCACTACGAGAAAATGCTTGAAGAAAATCAAGAACATTTTGATGCTCATCTTGAATTGGGAATCTTGCATTTCGAAATTAATCAAAATTATCAGGAAGCAAAATTGCATTTTGACAAAGCCTACGAGCACATGCCCAATGATACGGTCTATGAAGTATATAAATTCATAGCAGAATGTAATCATCAAATGGAAGATTATGAAATGGCAATCGATTTTTATCAAAAATTTAAACGTGCTATTTTCAATAATGATAATCTTAAAGCAGATATTGAAAATAAAATTAACCAATGTGAATTTGCTTTGACCAAACCAGAAAAACTATGGGATGGAAAATTCATCAATATGGGTGATAAAGTGAATACAGAATTTTCAGAATATTGCTCTGTTCCGTTGATGAAAGATTCTTTTCTATTATTCACCAAAAGAAACAGCGAAAATCTCGAACAAAAAAACGACATCATTTCCTTCGAAAACATCTTTTTCAGCAAGCAAAAAAACAAAATTTTTGTAGATTCGGATATTTCTTCATCTCTCAGTGAATTTGAAAATATTTCTAGTGATTCCAAATATCACAATGCCATCGTGAGCAGTTCAATCACAGGGGATTCACTTATCATTTATCGAAAAAATAATCTTTGGTTATCCAAATATGAATCGAATCAATGGACGTTACCGGAAATGTTTTCAAAAACGATTAACTTTGGTAAACATCAACGACATGGATGTTTTAGTGCAGACGGAAAAACGCTTTACTTCTCAAGTGATGCAAAGAAAGGAAATGGAGGTTTTGACCTTTACAAAAGTTCTATCGACTCAACAGGAAATTGGTCAGCACCTAGAAATTTAGGCGTTACCATCAACACTTCCAAAGATGAAGACAGTCCTTTTATCACACCTGACGGAAATAGATTGTATTTTGCATCTAAAGGGCATTTAGGCTATGGAAATTTCGATATTTTTTATGCCGAAAAAATCAATGACACCACTTGGACTGAACCTATTAATGCAGGAAAACCCATTAATTCTGCATCCGATGATATATTTTTTCACATCTTAGACAATGACAAAAAAATCGCATTCTTATCCTCTTCTCGAGAAGGCGGAATGGGACAAATGGATATTTATCAATTTTATGAATATGGTCAATCAAAATTTGAAAACTGCATCTCATTTTCAGAAAATATAACCGATACACTTTTGAATGAAGAATATGCACTGATTAAAGCCAAAGACACAGTTTTTACATACGAAGAAATGACTTTACTCGCGGACACTTATTGTATTAAAGACAGTGTAACCAATGTTTTTTGGAAAAAAGAAGATTCGATTTATAATGTAAACAACCTAAATTTCATCTTTGATTCTCTTAGTTTGGGAAATCATCAATTTGAATTGGAAGTTTTGGCAAGAGATGAGTTTGATGAAGAAAAAAGATACTGTGTTTCGAAGTCGATTTTCGTGATGGAAGAACCCAAAATCGAAGTTCCAAAAGTGCGACACTTCAAAGACACCAACGAAATGGCTTTGAGCATTGGTTCGAAACTAAAAGAAGGTGACATCATTGCCTTGCCAGATAGTTTAAACTTGGAACTTTCAAGTGTGTTTTTTAGTTTTAATAAATCCGATATTCGTAAAGACCAAAGAAAGGCGATGGATGAAAACATCAAATTAATCAAAGCCAACCCAAATATTGTAGTCAAAATAATTGGACACACAGATAAAGTAGGTTCGGACGAATATAACATCAAACTTTCTCAAAAAAGAGCCAAAAGTGCTGTGAAATATTTGACCAACAAAGGCGTTAGTTTGAATCAAATTGTGGCGGTATTGTCCAATGGTGAAGACAAGGAAGGCGTGAGGTACAAAAACGAAGATGGTACTGATGATGTCGAAAAAATGGAAGTAAGCAGACGTGTGGACTTTTATGTAATAGGCACAACAAAATAATATGATTTCGATTCTTACACCTTTCAAAAATGCAGCACCTTATTTGGAAACCTGCATTGAATCAATCATAAAACAATCTTTTGCTGATTGGCAACTCCTACTCATTGACGATTTTTCCGAAGATGAAAGTTATCAAATCGCTAATGAATTTGCTCAAAAAGATAATCGAATTCAACTGATTAAAAATCATAAATCTGGTTTGATTCACGCACTCAGAAATGGCTATCAAATAACTAAAGGTGAATTCATCACAAGAATGGATGCAGACGACATTATGCCAGAAAACAAATTGGAAGTTTTGCATCATCATCTTACTTCAAAAGGCAAAGGGCATGTTGCTATCGGCAAAGTAAAATATTTTAGTGACAATACCCTTGGAGAAGGCTATCTTTTCTACGAAAAATGGCTCAATCAACTTACAGAAAATGGAACGAATTACACTGAAATTTATAAAGAATGCGTGGTCCCTTCTCCCAATTTTCTAATTTACAAATCCGATTTCGATGCTATTGGAGGTTTCACATCTGATATTTATCCAGAAGATTACGATTTGGCATTTAGAATGTACAAAAACAAAATCAAAGTTATTCCTTGTAATGAGGTGACGCATTTTTGGAGAGACCACCCTACTCGATCCACTCGAACTCAAGAACATTACAAAATCTTAAACTTCATTCCTCTTAAGGTCTCCAATTTTCTAGAAATTGACTTTGACAAAGAAAAAAAATTAGTCGTTTGGGGCGCTGCCAAAAAAGGGAAATTGATTGCCCAAAATTTAATTCAACATAACATACAATTTTCTTGGGTAACGGAAAACCCGCAAAGAATTGGACATAATGTATATGGAGTATTCATTGAAAATGCACAAAACTTAAACGAAAGCGAACAAATTCAAGTAATTATTGCAGTTTCCAATAAAAGCGAACAAAAAACAATCGTTGAATATCTTGAAAGCAAAAACTTAAGGAATAATGGGGGTTATTTTATGTTTTTTTGAAGATAAGACAAAAAAATATTTATGCTGAGACTTATTAATCTGTATCATTTTAAAAAAAAGTGATTATATTTATGTGCCCAACTTAAATTTTAAAAATTACTTCTATGAAAAATCAAAATTTATTTCTTTATCTATTGATGATTGGAGTTATTGTTGTTTTCAACAACTGTAGTGACAAAAATGCAAATGTTTCTGATGATATTTCTGAAAAAACTGAACCCAAATCAATAATAAAGAATTCAACTGTTTTACCAAACAACGCACTTTCAGTTTCGCAAAATCAAGTATTGAACATTGAAAATGAAGTTCAATATTTAAAAGTCAAAAATAACGCTGATAAAAAAATCGAATTAAAAAGTGGTTCAATGCTATCTTTTCCAAAAAACTGTTTTGTGGATAAGAACGGAAAACCAATCAAAGGTGAAGTAGATATAGCATTTGAAGAATTTTTGACACCAGGAAGCATCATTGCTTCTCAAATTGATATGACTTACAATCAAGATGGTGAGAAAATTAATTTTGAATCTGCTGGAATGTTCAGAATATTAGCGTTTAAAGACAACAATCCTGTATTTATCGCTCCTGAAAAAACTATTAAAATAGGACTTCCAACGAATGATGAAAGTAGTGGCTTTAATACATATTATTCTCCTTCAAATGGAGGTGATTGGAATTATCTTGAAGATTCTAAATGTGAAAAAAAACCAAATGACATTAGCAATAACACATCTATATCTCTCGATAACAATTCGTCTAAACATGTTGAACCTATTGCGCCAAGTGCCTATAAAAACAATGGAAAATATTTTGATTTACAATTATATACAAACGATAAATTACTCGGAGTAGTTTGGGAATATGCAGGCGACAAAAAGGAAGAAGATCCTGCTATAAATCCAGAATGGCAATCTGAAGAATGGACAAGTGCATCTATAAAACCTTTAGAAGGAGCCACAAATGGTGTATATGAAATAAGTTTAATTGGCAAAACCAAAAGTATCAGTACCATTGCAAGACCTGTGTATAAAGGTAAAGTGCTTGATGCGGCAAATCAAGAGTTTAATGAAGATTTGAAAGTATTCAATCAAATGATTGAGCAACAAAAAAACTTTGAAAAACAGCAAAAAGCAGAAAATGCAATGATGAGATTTGTGGAAGTTAACAGATTGGGACTTTATAATTACGACAGACAATTGAAATACCCAAATATGGTAGAATTATATGCAGATTTTAACTTTGGAACAGATACTTTAAAAAACTATCCTATATCTGTTTATTTAATTACAGGCAATGACTTGGCTGTAGTAAAATATGTTCCTGAAACCTATAGTTTGTTTAGATATTCCACTGAAGATGTAAACAAATTAATCGCTATTCTACCTAATCAAGAAGTGTTGACTTTTAGCCAAAAAAGTTTTAAAAATGAAGTGCCAAAAAATTCAAATAACAAACCTAAAGACTATTTATTTAATTTAAAGAAAACAGGCGTTTTTGCCAAAGATGCCTCAGATTTGGATAAATTAATCAAATCTCTTTAATGACTTTGTATGTCAAGGATTTTATTCATATCATTTCTGTTAATTCACTTTTGGTTTCTTGGGCAAAATGATGATTTAGATTCAGTTGTAAATATAAACCCTTATAAAAACATTAATTTTATTGAAAAGAGTAGCCAACTTTACTCAATCAGAAAATTAGATACTACTCAAAGTGATATTCAGGCTGATTCAATCTTTTATGTAAACTCAAATTACATTGCCATTGTTGACACATCTAAAAAATTTCCAATATCACTTTACGATGAAAACCTTAATGAAATAGTTTCTAGTATAACGGACATTAAATCATCCAAAAACATTATCACTTGGAGAGAAAGTAAAGGTTTTAGAGTTTATGACGGAGCACTTAAATCGTCATTATATGATAGTATTTTACTAACAGACCAATATGGCTTGCTCTTTAAAAACAAAAAACAAAGCATTTTTAATACTAATCAAAAAGTATCGGAGTTTGAAAACCCAAAATATGATTTTTGCGGGCCTTATTATGATGGCATTTTAGTTTCTGAAAATAAAAAATTAGGATGGAAGGGAACTTACACTTCAATTCCTATTCAATTTGACCATATTTATAAAGTTAGAAAAAATATTTTTGCCGCCAAAAACAGTTCTGGAATCACCTATTTCTTTTCTGATATAGATCAAAAACTAAATGCGGATCCTAAAGATAGTGTTGTGTTTTACGATAAACACTACAAAGTGGTTAGTGGGTCAAAGCAAACCATTTACGATTATAGAAATGTATTTCAAGCCCAAATAAACAATTACGAAATTCATCCTTTTTATAAATACAAAAACGCTCACGCCACCAAATATTTCATTGTGTCTAATGGAGAAAAATGCGCTTTATATTTTGATAATGCTTTACAAACGGACTTTTTGTTTGATAATTTTATTCCTCAAAATTTTATTCATGATGAATATTTTATAATAGAAGCAAAAAACCAGGGTGTTGGACTCATTGATAAAACTGGAAAAATTATTCTCAACACAATATATGAAAATATCAATGATGTATATAAAGATTATTTTTTAGTTGAAAATAACAACAAATTTGGTGTTGTTACTCATAACGACACTGTTATTCTCGCTTCAAAATACATTTATATTGTATTCAATCAAAATTACGCTGTTTTTTCACAAAATTCACAACTAGATTATGGCCTCTTTAACCTTTCAAAAAGACAATTTGTAACTGCAGAAAAGTATAATCATATTTCTGTAAAGAACAACTTTATTGTTGGAACTTACAAAGACAATTCTGCAGATTTGTTTTATAAAGATTCTGTGAAATTGACTAGAATGTTAAACGTCTCTATTAATGATAAAATTTTTAAAGGATATAAAAACAATTTCACCTACATTGCATACATAAGTGAAAATGATTGGGAACTTACCAAATATGAAATTCCAATCATGAAAAAATACAAAGAAAAAAATGATTCTGAAAAGTCTCGAAAAATTCCTTTTTATAATTCTGCTGCAGCTGTAACTTATGATTATGTAAAAGGAAAATGGGGAATTTATCACTACAATCAAAAAAAATGGATTATTGAACCTAAAACACATAGTGGGGATATATTATATCAAAATCGTCTTTTAAATTATTATTCAGACACAATTTCTGAGTGGAATGGAATCCACTTTAATTTAACTAAAAGTTTTTCTGACATTAATAGTAAAGACCTTTTTTATTGGATAGATAATAATAATCTAAATTTTACTGAGAAAAAAACGAAAGACGGGATATTTAGTTCTAATCTAAAAGGAATCATTTATAATAACATTGAAAATGGTCAAATTTATGAATCTATAAATAAAATCAATCCCTATCACACAAACTACGCTACCAATTTGAGCAATCTAACTGACGTAATTTCAACGGAAGGAAAACTAACCATTGCAAAAGATGGAGATATTTTATTGTCACAATTTATTTCTCAAATTTCTGAATATGGAGGAACTCATCCCTATCGAATTGAGGATTACAAAACTATTACCTCTATCAACAATCGGATAAAATCGGATGGACAAACTGAATATTTTGTTTCAAACGCTACATTCAGTAATGAAGCAGATTGGTTAAAAATAACCACTCCTTATGACTGGATTGATAAAAATAAAAGCACGGAATTTATTGTTCGAAGAAATGGAAAATATGGAGTAATAAATGAACAAAACAATTATATACTTGATATCCTTTATGACACTATATACAGAGAAAAAAATAGGTTTATTGTAGGAACTGTAAAAGATAATTATAAGATTTTCAATCCAGAAACTCAAGAGTTCATAGGTACATTCAAAAACATTATTGACTTTAAGGACAGTCTTTTGGTGATAGAAAATGAAATAGGAATTATTGAAATTTACAATGAAAAACTAGTTAAAATATACCAATCTGAAAAAAATATAACACTTCTTGGTGAATCTGATTTTGTTGAAAATTCCTCGAATTATTCCAAGTTATACAGAAACGGTGAATTAATGTTTGAACACAATTCACCTAACTCTCTTAGATTAAACTACAATCTATTTCTCACAACTTCGCCTTCCCAGAAAATCTTTTTTAATGAAAATGGAGATACCATTCTTGTAGAAAAAAGCATAGCAAATTATGAATTGACAAAAGACTTATTGTTAATCAGCGACAAAACTTCCAAAAGACTATACAATCATAAAGGTAAACTAATTGAAGAATTTGAATCAAAAAAATATCAAATCATTAATGATTCCTGCTTAATTTACGAAGAAAATGATCATGTAATTATTTGTTCTGATTACAAAAGCCCAACAAAACTTAAAGGAAGATTGATTGAGACATCTAAATATTATATCGTCATCAAAAACAACAAATATTTTGAAGTGTATGATTGGAAAGGAAAAAATATTGCTAGCAAACTTGATTATGCATGGTCTTCGGGACTTCCTTTTTTTACTTACAAAAAGGATAAAAAATATTTCTTATTTAATATTGAAAAAAACACTAAAACTTCAATAATCAGTTATCATGTTGAGTCTTTTTCTAATAAGACTTATACAGACAAAAACAAAGAAAAGCATACCATTTTCTTTGAAATTGAAAATGAAAAGCAAAAAATATCATCACCTTTCGAAATTGTAAGTAAAAACTATAGACAAGGAATTTCCAAAACTATTTCTGAATCTCAGCAAGAAAATATTTTACCATTAGATAATTTTATTATCATTCCATTTTCTAAATACTTTCTTGTTCAAGATGAATTAGAATATATAGTTTACGATATAAATTCCGAAAAATTTCTAACTCAAAATTACTTTGATACAATTACACCTTACTTAATTATATTTCAAGGCATTAGAGATAAAAAAATCTATTACTTTGATGAATTAGGTATTATTTCTTTAACCCAGAAATAATCTAAATATTTAATAGATTATCAATGTAAACCTTATCTTTACATTGTAATTTTTTATACAAACACATGACACCAGTTGATGCGCCATTCATTATCCCTACACTTGATGATTCTTTAAACTACAAAACACCCAAAACAAGGTATTGTAAAAGCAAGGCAGAGTTTGATGCTGCTGTTGGTGTAGATTTCATAAAATCTGTAAATGCTGGCACTGAAGACGGCAGCGAATATCTTGTAGGCTTATCGCACGGACAATCTCCTGCTGGTGCCTACGAGTACATCTTCAATCATTTTGATGAAATCAAACATCCCGAAAAACTACACTTTACTGCTGTTAATTCAAAATTATTAAGACAAAGAGGTCTTGTAGAAGTTTTTGACGCAATTGCTTTTATGAAAAAATTGCTCAATTCTAAATACATCACCAAAGACCAAATAATGGGGCGTAGCCTCAATCGTGAAGATATTGAGTCTTATTTGAATGGGTTAAATGAAAAATTAGGAGAATATTTAGTGGAGTTGGGAAAAGAAGGATTGGATTATGTTATACTTGCTACAGATCCATTGGGTCAAGTAGCCGGTATTTCAAGAAATTCTACTGCTTTTAGATCCAAAGATATTGCTGTGCTTATCAATGATGGCGAAGAACGAGAACTTACTTTTACGCCTCACTTTCTAAAAAAATCTGCAAGAGTAGCATTTTTAGCCACAAAATCTGAAAAAAGAAGACCGCTTGCTTGGTTTTTTTACAGATGGGCAAAACCTAATGAAAGCCCAAGTTTCTTGAGATATATTGATGGCGTAGAAGATAAAATGACCGTCTTTATTGATGATTATGCGCTTACTTGGCCACAAGAAGTCATCCACAGAAAAACACCTTATGGTGACACTACCATTAGAGTTGATATGGCTAAGCCATTCAATAGAACTATTAAAAAGAAAAAACCTGTAATTCTAATGGTCCACGGTTTTTTGGGATTGAATACTTTTGATGCCTTACTTGCTTTTATTCCTGCTCAGAAATACATTGCTGCCGCTTTTCATTATGGCTCTATTCCTTATGATTTACCGCCTAACGAATTTTCTCAATTTGTAGTAGAAAACTTAGATGCGGTTGTTAATTATTTCGGCAAACTTGGACATCCTGTATATATTTTCGACCATTCCATTGCAAATACATACATGCTGATGATTAATGATCAAATTGACCAACTTCCTGGAATAAAGAATCATTTAAAAGGAAGGATTTCAGCCAATCCATTTTTTGGAAAAGAAGTAAAGCACGCGTCTATCAATTTTATAGAACACGTAATCCTAAAATCAAAAATTTCTTTTTCAGACAGAGTCACTTTTCAATCTGTAAGATGGACAGTGCCATTTTACAAAAAAACTGCCGTAAGAAACAATTCTATAAGACTATCGAGTTGGCTTATTAAAACTGAAAGCGCAGTACACAACCGAATTTGGAAAGCCATCAAACAAAGAGTACTTTTCATTCTCACAGAAATGGATACTTTGCCCGAACTCAACAAAGTTCCTATCGAACATACACTAAACCGTTTGCCCATAAAGATTTTTGCAATTCAAATTCAATCTGCTTTAAGGGAGTCAAAAAATCAAGATAATTTGACGAGACTCAAAGGATTCGAAAAATACAAAATTCCAACTTTAGTTCTCAAAAGCGAAAAAGACCCAATCGCAAAATACGTTTCAAGCACTTATGAAAAAAATCCTAATACATATATTCTGGATATCACAAATCATCACGAAACAGATATATTCAAAGAGCATTTGTATTACCTAATCAGACCCAGAACCACCATCAACATCATTGAGCAATTTGTGGACAAGGTGCAGAAAAATAAAGCAGGAAATTAGATTACAACGTAAATCTCTTATTCTCTATCAAAATATAGTAATAAAGTTAAAATTTCAGTTCGAGTGACATTCTTATTAAACAAAAAAAGCCAACTTTTTAAGTTGGCTTTTTTAGATATATCATAAATCCTATCCACTGCACATTTCTCGCTATGCTCTGATGTTTGTGGCTTCGGGATAACTCGCTAAAGTAAACTTTGCGAGATTCTCCTCTTACCCACTACACATCTCACAAGAGTCTGGATCATCTAGTGAACAAGCAATTTCTGCTTTTCTTTCTTCTTCAGTTTTTGCAACAACAGGTGCTTCCATTGATTTTTTGTCTATGGTAAATTTGATAGCATCAGCCGCAGCTTTGGTTCTCAAATAATACATTCCTGTTTTCAGTCCTGCTTTCCAACCATAGAAGTGCATTGATGTTAGTTTTGCAAAGTTTGCATTTTCCATAAATACATTCAAGGATTGTGATTGATCGATAAACGCACCTCTGTCGGCAGCCATATCTATCAATACTTTTTGAGAAATCTCCCAAGCAGTTTTGTATAATTCTTTGATGTTATCTGGAATTTCATCGATATTTTGTACCGAACCATTAGCAGACATCAATTTGTTTTTAAGAGAATCATTCCACAATCCCAACTTCACTAAATCTCTCAATAAGTGTTTGTTTACTATGATAAACTCTCCAGAAAGTACACGCCTTGTATAGATATTTGAAGTATATGGCTCAAAACATTCATTGTTACCCAAAATTTGTGCTGTAGAAGCAGTAGGCATTGGTGCCAACAATAATGAATTTCTAACTCCATGAGTTTTCACTTCCTCTCTCAATACATCCCACTCCCATCTAGTGGAAGGTTGTACTTTCCACATATCAAATTGGAAGATTCCTTCAGAAATTGGAGATCCTTTCCAAGATTCGTAAGGCCCGTTTTCGATTGCCAAATCTTTAGATGCAGTAACTGCAGCATAATAAATGGTTTCAAAAATGTCTTTATTCACTTGTTTTGCCTCAGCAGAATCAAAAGGTAAACGCATCAAAATAAATGCATCTGCTAATCCTTGAACACCAATACCAATCGGTCTGTGACGCATATTAGAGTTTCTTGCTTCAGGTACTGGGTAAAAGTTTTCGTCAATTACTCTATCCAAGTTTTTAGTAACTCTATACGCTACTTCAAAAAGTTTGTCATGATTGAATTGACCGTCTTTTACAAATTTAGGAAGTGCAATAGATGCTAAATTACAAACTGCAATCTCATCAGGAGAGGTATATTCCATAATCTCTGTACAAAGATTTGAAGATTTGATAGTCCCCAAGTTCTTTTGATTTGATTTTTCGTTTGCAGCATCTTTGTACAACATATATGGAGTACCCGTCTCAATTTGAGACTCCAACACTTTAAACCACAAATCTTGCGCTTTGATTGTTTTTCTTCCTTTTCCTTCTTGTTCGTATTTCAAATATAATGCTTCAAATTTTTCACCGTAAGCATCAGAAAGTCCTGGACATTCGTGAGGACACATCAATGTCCAATCTCCATTTTCTTCTACTCTTTTCATGAACAAATCTGGAGTCCAAAGTGCATAAAACAAATCTCTTGCTCTATTTTCTTCTTTTCCTGTGTTTTTCTTAAGGTCTAAGAAATCCATAATATCAGCGTGCCAAGGCTCAATATAGATAGCAAAAGAACCTTTTCTTTTTCCTCCACCTTGATCTACGTATCTTGCTGTATCATTAAAAACTCTCAACATAGGCACAATTCCATTGGAAGTTCCATTCGTTCCTTTGATGTATGAACCTGTTGCTCTAATATCGTGAATAGAAAGTCCGATTCCCCCAGCAGATTGAGAAATTTGCGCACAATTCTTTAAAGTGTCATAAATTCCAGAAATACTGTCTTCTTTCGTTGTCAACAAGAAACAAGACGACATTTGTGGTTTGGGTGTTCCTGCATTAAAAAGTGTCGGTGTAGCATGTGTAAACCAACCTTCACTCATATAGTTGTAAGTTTCAATTACAGATTCTAAATCATCTTTGTGAATTCCTACAGAAACTCTCATCATCAAATGTTGAGGGCGCTCAGCAACCTTACCATGCATTTTCAACAAATAGGAACGCTCCAAAGTTTTGAATCCAAAATAATCATATCTAAAGTCTCTATCGTATATAATTGTTGAATCAAGTAACTCTGCGTTTTTTTCAATCACTTCATACACATCATCAGCCAAAAGCGGTGCTGCTTGCCCTGTAACTGGATCTGTATAGTAATACAAGTCTTTCATCGTTTCAGAAAAAGACTTTGTTGTGTTCTTGTGTAGATTTGAAACTGCAATTCTAGATGCTAATAATGCGTAATCTGGATGCGTAATGGTATTGGTTGCTGCAACTTCAGCAGCAAGATTATCCAACTCAATAGTCGTCACACCATCATACAATCCTTCAATTACTTTCATAGCAACTTTCTCTGGTCCTACTAGAGGATTGAGTCCGTAGCAAAGTTTTTGTATTCTAGCAGTGATTTTATCAAATTTCACTACTTCTTTTCTGCCGTCTCTTTTTATTACATACATGAGCGATTCAGGTTTAGGGTTTTAAAATAAATTATTAATTCTTTATGCACTCTTGTATCTCTAAAGAGTGGCTTGTTTTTGTTTGTTTGTTTTTCTCAATTCTAAAAATCTGCATCTAAACTAAATGCATTAGTAGCACCATGAGCCCCTCCATCTTTCACTCCTGCTTTTTGGTACTCTCCTACTCTCTTTTCAAAGAAATTTGTTTTTCCTTGAAGATTTATCATATCCATGAAGTCGAATGGATTGGTAGCATTATAAACTTTTTCGTTTCCTAATTCTACTAGCAATCTATCTGCAACAAACTCAATGTACTGACACATCAAATCTGAATTCATCCCAATCAAACGAACAGGTAATGATTCTACTACAAATTCTTTTTCAATTTCTACTGCATCGGTGATAATCGCTGCAACTTGCTCTTTAGATAATTTATTTTCTAAATGATCATTATATAGAAGACAAGCAAAATCACAATGTAATCCTTCGTCACGAGAAATCAATTCATTTGAGAATGTCAAACCTGGCATTAATCCTCTTTTCTTCAACCAAAATACCGAACAAAACGATCCAGAGAAGAAAATTCCTTCTACCGCTGCAAAAGCAACTAATCTTTCAGCAAAATTTCCGTTTTCAATCCATCTTAAAGCCCATTCTGCTTTTTTCTGTACTGGAGGGAATGTTTCTATTGCATTGAACAAATAGTCTTTCTCTTTGGAATCTTTAATGTAAGTATCAATTAAAAGGGAATAAGTCTCAGAATGTACATTTTCCATCATGATTTGAAAACCATAAAAGAATTTTGCCTCAGCATATTGAACTTCACTTAAGAAATTCTCTGCCAAATTTTCATTCACAATACCGTCAGAAGCTGCAAAAAACGCAAGTACGTGTTTAATGAAATATTTTTCGTCATCATTCAATTTATTTTCCCAATCATTAGTATCAGCACTTAAGTCCAACTCCTCAGCAGTCCAAATCATTGCTTGTTGCGTTTTGTACATTTGCCAAATATCATGGTGTTTGATAGGGAAAATCACAAACCTATTAGGATCCTCTTTCAATATAGGCTCCTCAGCATCTACAACTGTGTTTTTGGGTAATACTGATTCAATGTTCACATCTTTTAATGACTTAGTGGATGTATTGGTACTTTTAAATTCTGACATGCTTCTTCTGTTTTTAATGTATTTAACTTAATCTCTTTAATCTTCTCTTCAATAACTCAAACTTTTCAAGTTCTTTTCAAAATTCTCTAAAAATTTTGAGGGAAAAAATATCCATTACGCAAATTGGTGTTTTTGCGTTCGCTTTATTTTTTACCACAAATTTTTATCTAAACAGGAAAGAAATTTTTCCCGATTTCGAGGAGACAAAATTCAAAAAAAATCCGACTACAAACAAGTAAATTTAGTCCACATTTCTTATAGTTTTCAACACGCTCTTTTGATAAGTAGCTTAAAGCTTTGGTATTCAAGAGAAAGAACTTTTTGCGATGAAAACATTAAAATATTTTCGATGAAAACACCAATGTTGTCGTTACACATTGCTAATTTACAGATAGATAAGATTAATTTTACATTAAGTATTTTTCCTTATCAAAACGCCTTTGTTAACAACAATAAACTATAGCTATTTTTGAGAAACATAAAAGAATATTGGTGCTCGTTTTTTAAATACAGAATATAATTTCAATATTGAACACTATAATTTTTAGATTTGTTTTATTTCAATCAAACTTTATAAGTTTATCAACATAAAATTTGAGTCCAATGTTAATTTAAAATGAAGAAAAAATACTAAAAATTCAAATTACTAATGATGAAATTAAGATTTTGGTGTATATCTCAATTTTATATACTAATTTTGTTTTAGATTTATTCTAAATAAGAAAATGACAGAAGAAAAAGACATATTTGAAATAGACAAAGAGGAAGCAAAAAAAATCATTCAAAACAAAATCATCAATATCCTAAAAACGATTTATGATCCAGAAATTCCAGTTGATATTTTCGAGTTGGGATTGATTTACGAAATTAAAGTGGATGATGAATTCAATGTGAAAATTGAAATGACATTGACTTCTCCTAACTGCCCAGTTGCGGAATCTATGCCAGCAGAGGTTAAAGAAAAAGCTGGTTTGGTGCACGGTGTTAAATCATCTGACGTGCAAATTGTCTTCGATCCACCTTGGACACAAGAGTTTATGAGCGAAGAAGCAAAACTTGAATTGGGATTTTTGTAAATTACACATTATAGTATGGAAACCATTGTAAATAAAGTAGCGAGTTCTGGATTGGTCAATTTCGACCTTGAATCTCTTATTTCCAAAGAAACAGTGAAAGAAATTGACATCTCCAATTGGCTTTGGCAAGGATTGGTCGTAAAAGAAAAAGAATTTAAAGAACATCTAGAAAATCATAATTGGACGCAGTACGAAAATACTCTGGTTCATATTACTTGCTCTGGAGATGCCATCGTTCCCAATTGGGCTTATATGATGTTGGTAAAAAATCTTTCTGGAATTGCCAAATTTGTATCATTAGGTTCTGAAAAACAATTATATGATGCTTTTATAACGACTCAAATAAACAACTTAGATCTTTCTACTTTTAAAGATGCAAGAGTGCTCGTGAAAGGCTGTAGCGAAAAAGAAGTTTCCTCCAATGCTTATGTTTTACTAACTCAAAAATTGTTGCCTGTTGTAAAGTCTTTGATGTTTGGAGAGGCGTGTTCTAATGTTCCTATATATAAAAGCAAAGTAAACAAATAGGTCTAAATTTTGTTATGAATAAAATAACTATATAAATAAAGAAAATGAAAACATTAATTTTTACTTCAATCATCCTATTAGGATTATTCACAATGAATTTTATATCAAAAGAAACTATGAAAGACGATACCATTTACCAATTCAAAGTCACAGATTTATCTGGCGAAACATTTGACTTTAACACATTGAAAGGAAAAAAAATAATGATTGTAAATACGGCTTCTAAATGTGGTCTTACACCTCAATATGAAGATTTGGAAAAATTATATCAAGAATATAAAGACAAAGACTTTGTAATTATTGGATTTCCTGCAAATGATTTTATGAAGCAAGAACCAGGAACCAACGAGGAAATTGCCGCTTTTTGCCAAAAGAATTACGGTGTAAGTTTCCCTATGATGGAAAAAATCAGTGTAAAAGGAAAAGAAATGCACCCAATTTATCAATTCCTAACTCAAAAATCACAAAACAATCTTCAAGATGCCGATGTAAAATGGAATTTCCAAAAGTTCTTAATTGGTAAAGATGGTAAACTCGAAAAAGTAATCGAACCCACCAAAAAGCCTTACGATAAAGAAATTATTGATTGGATTAATTCGTAAAACTATATAATCTCAAAAATCTCAAAAAACAGATTTTTACACATAGGCAAAGTCTTCACAATTTCCACCAATTCTTCCTTGCTGTTAATATGAAACTCAAGCCAAATATTGTCCATCGTTCTGCTCATATTCACTCTTATCAAAATTTGCTCTCTCATCAAATCTTGAAGCCTTTCTTGTTCTCTTCTCAAAATATCTGGCGTAAAAACCATAATATCATTTCTCTTGAAGTGTACTAAATATTTCTTTTTCATAGTCTTAGTATTTTATTAGTCATCTTGAAAAACACTTTTATTCAACTTCAGTTGAGAAAGTATTTTCATTTAAATAGGTTGGTACAAAACTGGTTTACAAGGCGAAGCATCATTTACAAAACTTGATGGCTGAAGACTTAAAAAATAAATTCCATCTTCAATATCATTATCTACAAAAATCATTTCAGAAATGGTAGCATCAAATCTTGTTGCTTCTGGGAATTGCCAAAATGCTTTATGAGACAACATTTTTCCACCATCAAACTCTCTATCCACAGAAGGTAAATCAATTAGCAAATGTTTAATTCCAATTTTTGCTAAATAGCGAGCCACAGACGCATCCATATATGGCCAATTGGTAGATGACCATTGCATCTTTGTTTTTTCAATGGTATTGGGAAGTGTTCTTATAATCAATGCATCTACATTATTTTCAATTTTACCTTCTATTTGATCTAAAGTAATAATCTCATCACCAATTTTTCGCCATTCAGATTCCATTCCCGAATGTTTTTCGGGCGTTACAGTAATCAATTGTGATTTAAAAAAATAACTTTTTAATGTCTCTTGCAAATTATAAACTTCCTCTGCAATATGTCCTACACACTCGGTATGTGTAGTATTTCCGTGTGGATTGAAAAAAATATTTCTAAAATTAACAGTTCCTCCTTTAGCAACACTTCCTGTAAACTGATCTGTCATCACTGGAGAAATGTCAATAGCATCTACATACCAAGCTTTAGAACAAGTCTTATCATCACTCGTGTGAATAGAAATATCTATTGGCTGAGAAAAATCAATTTTAAAGTCTCCCGAAGAATGATGAATTGTAGCAATCATAATTACGAAGATAATGAATAAATTAAAAGCAAATAATTTTAATTGATAAATTTATGAAACTCTAAATTCAATGTTGCTTTTCTTCCATATTTTGCTTTGTATTCTAAATAAAAAGAATTGGTAGTTTCCAAATAACCAGCGTATCTATAAGAAGTTTGGTCTTTGGTCTTTGCTGTTGTATGAATTTGAATATCATCTTCTACAAATTCAATAGTCCCGACTTCCTCTGTCATTTTACTTGGATTGTTTAAGAATTTCTCAACTACTTTAGAAACTTTTTTATTGGAATGAAAAATGTAAATTCTATTATATTCATCGATATAAACATACATTCTTCGAAAATCTGTTGGAGGTTCACCAGGCGCTCCTGTGGATAAAGTATATGGTGCCGAATAATAAATTCCCTTGAATGAAATAACTTCTTTTTTCTCTTCTTTTCTTACCGAAATTACATTTTGAGCATAACTAGAAAACAAATTAACTGTTCCAAAAAAAATGAAAATGAATACGAACCAACGATATGTCAATTTTACAAAAATCATCATAAAGTTTCTTTTCTCAGTTCGGCTATCAATTCATCATTCAGTGGTTGAATTTGCAAAGTAATGGTTCTTATTTCTTGAGAATTACTTATACTCAAGGCTTCATTTTTAACAATTCCTACCTTACCCGTTCCAAGGAATACAACAATGGTATTCTGTTCATTTTCATTGTATTCAAAAGATAAAAAATCATCAGGATAATAAGTATAAACAGTATTTTTTCCTTTCTCAATATGTTGCGCATAAATTATCGCCAATTCATTGCCTTTTGTATCTTTAAAAATAACTTTTTCAGGATTACCAATCGGAAAAGAAACAGATTTATCAATATTCCATATACCAAAACTCGTTGCATTCACAACTCTTGCTAAAATAGATGGCTTCCCGTCATTCAAACTCGCTTCAATCTTCGAAATAGATTTATCTTTTGCCTTTTCCCACTTTGCTAAATGATTTTCATAATTTTCTTTTGCAAGTTGTTCCTTTTCAATTTTCTTATTCAATTCATTTTCATACTTTTGAAAAGACTTATTAAAATTATTCATAGCGATATCTAAGTCTGCTCCACTAAAAACTGGGAACACAGAAAATGTCTTTTTAGCACCTGATTTGAATAATGTCAAGTAATAGGTTTTGCCCTTTTCTTTTTCTGAAAGACTTACATCTGTCCAATTTTCATTGTAAACACTGGGAGAAAAATTAGGGTCATTTTTCTCAACTTCAAAAATCAAGTTTTTATAAACCGAAAGTTCAGGAAATTCTTTTGGATCAACGTCCAACACAAATTGTCTGTCCTTATTTCCTTTTGAAATTGGTTTTTCGGGTTCTAATTTTTTATATTCCGTAGTATTTTTAACAGCAGTTTCATATAAATTCTGCGCCACTAAAACTTCTTTTTCTATAGTTGCTAAAGTTGAATTATCGTTATCGTTATCATTTTCATTAGTTTTACTTGAATTTTGAACATCTGATAAAACCAATTTTGGTTTTCCTATATAATCCCATTTTTTATTTTTTTCATCTAAATAATATACATTAAAATCATTTTTCTGACTTTTTGACGACAGCGTTATGGCTATACTTTTTGTTTCATTTATAGCAATAGGTTCGTCATTATAAAAACCCAAAATTTCTATCATCCCTTCAGACAATAGATTATTTTTGGAATTTGAAGTATCATAATGCATAGGTATTCCTGACAGCATCATATCCACTGGATTATTAATTTCCCTAAAATGGATATCTATGTCACTCTCTATAATTTTTCCATTTTGATCAAGAAAAGTATTACTAGGAATTTGAATTTCTGTTCCTGTAGAATGTGTAATCTTTCCTCCTTTTGCTCCATTTACTTTGTAAATTGTAAAAGGCACGTCTAATTGAGAACTAGGCGGATGGATACAGGGAACATCTTCGTCATAATGGAATTTATCTTTTTCAGAGGTGTCTTTCTCTTTTAAATCATCAGTTTCCTCAGAATGAGCAGTAAGCAATTCGTTTTGTTTTTCACCTTTAGGTTGATAAAGCATCACTGAACTCAAAACAACGATCAATGCAACACTAGCAAGAGTTGTGTAAAACCATCCTGTTTGATAAAATGGCGATGATGTCGTAGCGGGAATTTGATTGATAATCTTAGAAAAGTCCTGACGACTTGCAATTTCTTTAGCATCAATTTTGGTACGATCAATAATAATTTTCTTTTTCATAATTGGGTTTTCCTTTTACATTTGCTGGAAGGATTTTTTTAGTTTTCCAACAATTCGAAAAGTCTTTACTTTCGCATTGTTCTCAGCAATGCCAAGAATTTCCCCGATTTCGCGATAAGAGCGCTTTTCAAAATACCTCATTTCAATAATTTGTAATTCTTCTTCTGGAAGTTCACCAATTACTTTGATCAACATTTGCTTTTCTTCGTCTCTATCATTGTCGTCCATTTCTTCTATCATTTCTGATAATCCACTGGTATCGACATTTATCGTCCGATTAGCACTATTGTCTTTCAAAAATTGATAGACTTCACTCATTGCAACCCGATAAAGCCAAGATGAAAAAGGAACGCCTTTAAACTCGTATTTATGCAACTTTGTAATGGCTTTCAAAAAAACCTGTGAAGTCACATCAAATGCTTGCTCTTTGTCGTCCATTCGCTGATATACATATCTAAATATCTGTTCGTGATACTTCTTATATATTGGCTCGAATCTTTGTGGATTCTTTTTTGCAGCCTCAATAATCTCGTTCTCACGAAGCAGTTGCTCATTAGATTGATGATACTTACTGGTTCCTTGCATTTTGCGAATTTCTTACTTTTTCATTTTATTTTCTAAATACATTTTTCATATCCTTTTGCTACTGATACTTAAATTGTAATTAAAAAATGGCTTTCGTTTTGTCTTAGTTTTACCTTTTTTTGAAAGTATAACTAAGTTGAGGTATTTGGTTACATTTTAATGTAAAACAAAACGCTATCTAACTCAAATCTATGATTCGAATCAGACACTAAAACAATACGTTAATCATTAAAAAAGGTTACTTCGAACTGAATATTTTACCGATTGTCCTTAAAATAAGTTTCATATCAAGCCAAAAAGATTGTTCTTGAATATACTTCAAATTGAGTTGAAGTTTAGTTGGCATAATCTCTTCAACATAAGATTTCTCTGGATCTACAGCATTTCCTAAAATTTCATTTTCGTCAATATATTCAATAGAAGCATAGTCGGTCAAACCGGGCTTCACTTTTAGAACATTCATTTGTTCCTCATTATACAAATCGACATATTTTCTTACTTCTGGTCTTGGACCGACAATACTCATATCACCTTTTATCACATTAATTAGCTGTGGAAATTCATCTAGTTTAAATTTTCTTAGAAAATATCCTACTTTAGTAATTCTTGAATCTTTTCCTCCTATAGTGATTTGACCGTGCTTTTCGGAATCTTTTTTCATTGTCCTAAACTTATAAAGCCCAAATTCTTGATTGTTATGACCAACTCTTTTTTGAATAAAAAAAACACCTCCGTTACTAGTTAACAATATTATCAGACTAATTAAAATAAAGAAAGGAAAGCCTATTATTAAAATAATAACAGATGAGAAAATATCAAAAAAACGTTTAAAAGTAAGTTTTTCCTCTCCATACTTAATATTCATTTTATCTTCTAATGCAACAAAAAATAAAAATGTACCAACCACACCTATTATTGTCCCCATAAAAACATCTTCAGCAAAATGATGCGAAAGATACACTCTAGAATATGATGCTGATACCGCTAAGATTCCAAATAAAATTCCCCAACTATTCTTTTTGAATATCAATGTCAAAACACAAAACAAACTCATTGCTGAAGTAGTATGTCCACTAGGAAAAGAGTTAGTTAATTTCATTTCATCTATAGGAATTACTTTATGAGCTACTTTACTATGAAAATAATCCCACATCTCCAAAATTGGTCTTTGTACATCAGGAAAAACAAGAAGTTTCAATATTGTAGTAATCAAAGAGGTGACTATAAAAGCAATTAAAGCGATTATTCCATATTTAATTCTATAAAAAAAGATCAATAATATAACTATTATAGACATTAAGCCATCACCTATAAATGTTATGTAAGGAGCAATTAAATCAAATACATAATAATAGAATCCATTTAGAAAAATATGTCCTTCTTGTTTTTCAAAAGAAAAAATTACAACTCCTAGAAAAAACAGAAACAAAAGAATTATTCCTAAAAACGATAAACTTATTGTGATATTTTTCTTCAAAGAAATTTAAATATTAATGAAGCAAAGATAATTGATTCCTGTTCAAAATTGTGCTTGTTAGAAAGAAAATTAAGAATTAAATAAACAAAAAAAGGGTTGTATTAAATAAATAA
>JAGYKU010000029.1 GCA_018401455.1 Flavobacteriales bacterium | reverse complement strand
ACAGCAAATCTTTCTGAAAAGGTGTTGGAGTTTCTATTCCATTCCTTTTAAGGTTTTCGACCAAAAAACTTTCTATTTTTTTAAAAGACATATTTATTGTTTAGCCTAAGAATGAAGTGTACATCCAAACCAATTTTTCTTGTTCTCTGATATAATCACTCATTAAAGCATTAGTTCCCTCATCATTTGCCGCTTCACTTAAGTCTAGAAGGGCTCTTTGTTTTTTAATTAAAGTTTCAAAACTATCTAAAATAGATGCTACACACTTTGTACCATCAGAAACATTTTTTACTTCTTTAATTGAAGATTGTTTTATATAATCTGTAAAACAATGTGTTGGCGTTTCTCCTAAAGTAAGAACTCGTTCTGCTAATTCATCCACTTTAAGAAGCAAATCGTTGTATAATTCTTCAAATTTGAGATGTAATTCGAAAAACTTCGCTCCTTTTATGTTCCAGTGAAAACTTCTCACATTCATATAAAAAACTTGATAATTGGACAATAAATCGTTGAGTTCTACTGCCAATTTTTTTGCTTTTTTCTTATCTAATCCTATTCTGTTCATTGGAAATATTTTTTAATTTTATAATATTACAAATATACTATTTTACAAAGACTTTTGCTATCAAATCAATCAATTATTCTTTGGAAAGTTTCAGCATCAAATCATAAATTTTATCATCATTCCAATTGTAAGCCCCTTCCCATTTATAGACAATTTTTTTGTTTTTATCGATAATAAATGTTGTAGGAAAAACTTGTGAATATAGATTTTTTGGGATTACGCTTCCGTTAACATAAAGTGGAATATCAATGCCTTCGCTTAGTTTATACTTTTTAATAATTCCAATTTCTTCGGTGGTGCTAACCAATAGAAATTCGACTGAATTTCCCAATCTTTTTTGTAAATCCAGAATAGATCCCATTTCACTTCTGCATGGACCACACCAAGTTGCCCAAATATTAATAAAAATAGGCTTATCAGTATCAGAAAGCCAAAATTCTGCTCCTTCGTCATCGATTACTTTCCAGTCCATATCTATGAATTGTTTTTCTTGTGATTTCACTTCAGAAGTTTGGACATCAGGTGTTCGCAAAGTAAAACTCATCATCCACGCTCTAAAGGAAGAACCTGCAGAAGTGAAAAAAAGGAAAATAATCAAAACGCCTGCAATTCCATAAAAAATAAGATTAGATTTTGCTTTTTTGCTAAGTGCCATTTAAGTTTGAATTATTGAAGGTGTAAAATTACAATTTAAATATTTAATTTCATTCATCATAAAACATACACAATATAAAAAAACTGATATTCACATTTCATTGTGATATTAAATTCAAAAAAATGAAACCTTTTATGATGATAAGAGTTAATTTAGTATTCTGAATATGATAAAATTTATAAAAATACCAGTCACCCTTATTTTCCTTTTTTCAGTTAAAGGCATTTTTAGTCAGACGTATGACTTGATAGAAGCATTTTATAAAGCAGATACCTCTCATCAAGTTTTTGTAAATACAGACGTGCTAAAATCAGAGAGATGGGATACATTGGCGCAACCTAATTTTTGGCGAGAGGTTATGGATTTATCTCCAGATTCTTGCATTATAAATATTGCTGCAACAAGAACCATCCTTGGTAAAGACTCTTTTGTAAAATGGAAAGCACAAACAGAACCTCAAAAAACAGCATACAAAGACAGTGTTAGAAAAGTATACGGTTTAGCGGATTCAGTTATGATTTATGTAACTTCAGGTAAAAATCATTTTTATCAGGTTGAAAAAGTAATGGGAAGTATTTCTAAAGCGGTAGAAATATTCCAAGATTACAATACCGATCCTTGGTATGCACAAGCCATTTTATTGATTGAAAGCCCAGGTAAAATGGCTTACAGTAATGTTGGGGCGTATGGTCCTTTTCAGTTGATGAAGTCTGTAGCAATTAGTCATGGGCTAAAAGTGAATAAAACAATTGATGAAAGAGAAGACTTTGACAAATCTGCCATGGGAGCGGCAAGCTTAATAAGAAGAACTTGTATCCCAGAAGCTAAAAGAATTTTAAACAAACACAATATTTCATTTGATGAACAAGATTTGTGGTTTAGGTTGTTTGTGTTGCATATTTATCATGCAGGTGCAGGAAATGTAGGTGGGCTTTTGGAAAGTATTCAACCTAAAACAGGTGGTCAGGAGTTAATCACAACTATGTGGCAAAGTGAATGGGGTGGGTTCAAAAATGCGAGTCAAAATTATTCGCAAGTGGCTTTGGCATCACTTTTAAGACTTCACGAAACTATTTATAATACTTGTGATGCTATTTTTTATTGCATGCCTGAAGAATCTGTAAACGAATAAATATTTAGTTTATGACTTTATTGAAAATTTTTTCATTTTTTTTGTCTGTTTTGTTTGTTGGTATTTCATTTTCTCAAAGTGAAGAAGAACTAAAACAAAAAATTAAGAACTCTCAGGGGCTTCAAAAAGCTCAATACGAAATACAACTATCTAATAAATTAGTTTCTTCCAATCCTTCTGAAGCATTTGAATATGCAAAATCTGCATTGGACAACGCATCTGGTAATACAACTATTTTAGGCGCTGCAAATGCATTAATGGCACAGTCTTCTGTAAAATTGAAAAATTATACGAATGCCGTAAAATATGGAATAGACGCAGCTAAAATTTATGAATCGTCAGATCAAAGTAATTATGCGATGAGTGTTTCAGTTGTTGCTGAGGGATATCTTGGGCTTAATAAATCTAAAGATGCAATTTCTTATTATGAAAAGTCATACAATACTTATTTAGCACTTTCAAAACAAAAAAACGCTGGTTTTCAAGCATCTTCGATTGGAATGATTTACAACAACAGTAAAGATTTGAAAAACGCAATTTTATGGTATGGAAAAGCGGCTCAGCAATTTGGTGCTGCTGGAAATCAAAAAGATGAAGTACAATCTTTACACACTGTAGGAGCGATTTATTCCAATTACGGAGATTATAAAAAAGCAAAAGAAACCTTAGAAAAAGCTTTGCAATTGGCTCAGAAATATGGTTTGTCTAGTTACGCTTCAAATATTAAATCTGATTTAGAAATAGTTGATTCTAACGAAAGTTCAGATAGTAAAACTACATCTTTCAAGGAAGAGCAAATCAAAGAACAAGAGGCATATATAAGCAAAGTCAAAAATGAACAATCAAAAACATTGGCTCAAATTGAATCAATGAGTGAAGAAATGCAATTGGCAGAACTCAAAATAAAAGCCGCTCAAGATGAGGTTTCACTAGCGTTATTGCAAAAAAATGCAGCTTTAGACAAAGCGAAATTGGCAGAAATTGAAGCAGAGTCAGCTAAACTTGTAGCAAAATCTGCACAAGATGAAAAAGACAAATTAAATGCAGAGAAAGAAGCTGCTATGGCAAAATCTCAAATATTATGGATTGCCGTTGCGTCTATTGGTCTTATTGCTATTTTAATATTGATTGGTTTGATGAGAAAACGAAAGTCAAATCAATTGTTGATTGCTAAAAATGAAGAAATCAATTTACAAAAAGATGAACTAACGAAACAAGCAAGTAATATTCAAGAAAGCATTGATTACGCCACTAGAATTCAAAAAGCAATGTTGCCTTCTTCGAATGAATTTATCTCTATGATGCCTGGTTCTTTTGTTTTTCTGCGACCAAAAGACTCAGTAAGTGGGGACTTTTTTTGGTATCATAAAGTTGGGAATCAAATCGTAATTGTAGCTGCAGATTGTACTGGACATGGAGTTCCAGGAGCATTTATGTCTATCATTTTCAGTAATTTATTGGATAAGGTTGTTATAGACGAAAAAATAACACATCCCAATGAAATTTTAGAGTCTATTTGTGGAATTTTGACTTCAAAATTAATGGAGCGAAATTTAAAGTACGAAAATTTTAAAGATGGAATGGATGTGTCAGTAGTGAACATCAATACTGCATATAATAGCCTTATGTTTTCTGGAGCAAGAAATGGAATTTATATTGTAAGAAAAGGTAATCTTTCTGAGATAAAAGGCACAAGAAGATCTGTTGGAGTATTGAACGACCATATTAAATTGCCATTTGAAAACCACGAATTCTCGATTGAGAAAGATGATTTCATCTATTTATTTTCTGATGGATTTGCAGATCAAAAAGGAGGAGAAAAAGGCAAGAAATTTTATTACCAACCCTTCAAAGATTTGGTAGTTTCTTTAAGTGATTCAAATGGTAATCAAATTCCCGAAAAACTCAATGCTAAATACGAACAATGGAAAGGAAATCAAAAACAATTTGACGATGTGCTTGTGGTTGGAGTTAAGATTACCTAAAGAATTTAGTTGTAACAAAGTATTTTATCCTATTTTTTGAAAATCTTAAGATTCAATTTTAATAACTTTATCTATCAGTTTACTAAAGTTATTGTGAAATCTTTATTTTTGCACTTGATTTTAATCCCAAACTAAAATGTATATAATTTCACTTCTTAACGCACTTGATTTTTCTTTGCCTTTTCATGATTACATTTTAGTTTTTTCAGTTATCTTTTCCATTATTCTTTTTGCCCCGTTATTACTCAACAAAATTAGAATTCCTCATTTAATTGGATTGATTATCGCTGGAGCTTTGATAGGAGCTAATGGTTTTAATATTATTGATAGAGCTACCGTAGAACTGTACGGCTCAGTAGGGTTGTTGTACATCATGTTTCTTGCTGGTCTTGAAATAGATTTGGATGATTTTAAGAAAAATAGTGGAAAAAGTTTAGTTTTTGGACTCTATACTTTTATAATTCCTATGGCAATAGGAACTTTCGGAGCTTACTATTTACTTGACTTTCCATTGATGACTTCCATTTTGCTGGCAAGTTTGTTTGCTTCACATACATTAATCGCATATCCCATAGTGAGTAGATTTGGTGTTTCAAAAAACATTGCAGTCAACATTACAGTAGGAGGTACGATGATTACTGATATCCTAGCACTTTTGGTTTTGGCAGTGATTGTGGGTATGAGTCAAGGGGAAATCAACAATGAATTTTGGATTCGATTAGGTGTCTCGTTTGCTATTTTTGTTGCAATAGTACTTTTTATCTTTCCTTTAATTGGGCGTTGGTTTTTCAAAAAATTCAGTGACAATGTTTCTCAATATATTTTTGTTTTACTAATGGTTTTCTTCGGTTCTTTTTTAGCAGAAGCGGCAGGGATTGAGGCAATCATCGGAGCGTTTTTAGCAGGATTATCTCTCAATAGGTTGATTCCTCACACTTCTCCATTGATGAATAGAATTGAGTTTGTAGGAAATGCTTTGTTTATCCCAATATTCTTGATTTCTGTAGGGATGCTAATTGATTTTTCTGTGTTTTTTAGTGATGTCAGAACACTTTTTGTAGCGATATTTATGAGTTTTACTGGAACAATTGCAAAATTTATTGCTGCGTTTCTTGCTCAAAAAACATTTAAATTTTCAAAAGATCAAAGAAGATTAATTTTTGGGTTGAGTAACGCACAAGCGGCTGCTACTCTAGCCGCAGTTTTGGTAGGATTCAATATCGGACTTTTTGACGAAAGTGTATTGAACGGTACGATTTTGATGATTCTCGTTACATGTACTGTTGCCTCTTTTGTAGCCCAAAAAGGAGCAGAAAATATCTCTAAGCAAGAAGCAAGCGAAACAGAGGCTTCAGATAATGAAATTAAAGAAAACATTTTGATTCCTATAAATACTATCGCCATTACAGACGATATGATAGAACTGGGTGTAACACTTAAATCTAAAGGAAAACAAAACAGAATGTTTGTATTGAATGTTTTGGAAAGCAACGAATATAGTTTTGAGAAAAAAGCAGAAAAAATAATAGAACAAGCGGCCAAAACCGCAAGTGCTACAGATAATAACGTTGAAGGTTTGGTAAGATTTGATGTCAATGTAGTGAATGGTATCTCAAGTGTAGTGCATGAGCAAAAAATTACAGATATTATTATGGGAATGCGACATAAAGATAATTTTATTGAATCTTTATTGTTCGAAACCAATAATGAACTATTAGAAAGGTGTAATGCTACTACTTTTATTTATAGTCCAAAACAACCTCTAAACACCATCAAAAGACATGTGCTTATCGTTCCAGATAAAGCTGAAAAAGAAATTGGTTTTGTTTTATGGTTATTAAAAATTTGGAATTTAGCTCGAAATACCGGAACTAGTTTGGTTTTTTATTCATCTGCTGAGACATTAAAAGTGATTCGAGACATTAATCAACAACACCCAGTTTCTTGTGAATTTCATAACTTTGATAATTGGGAAGAGTTTTTGGTTTTGTCGAGAGAAATAAAAAATGATGATAACATTATTATAGTTATGAGTAGAAAAGCAATGCCTTCTTACCATACATTAATGGAAAAAATTCCTGATTACTTGAATAAGTATTTTACCAATAACAATTCCATTTTGATTTACCCTGTTCAGGTTGGAGTTGGAGAAGACAAAGGACTTTTGAAAAGCAACCCATCACTATTGGATTCGCTAAGCAAACTGGATTCTCTGGGAAAAAACATTACGAAATTATTTAAAAGAAAATAAACTTCTACGATTTTAAATATGCAAGAAGAATTAGAAAATAAAACACCGCCTAAACAAACTAGGCAAAAGAAAATGGAGTTGGATAATTTGGGAATCATCCTGAAGGCACTTATTAGATTTATTAAAAATCTTGTGAGTATGAAAGATGAGATTGATGAGGAAAACACCATAAAATCCATCAAAGAGAGTATGACTTTCAAAGGTGCTGCTGTTTGGATTTTGGTTTGTTCTATTATTGTGGCTTCTGTAGGTTTGAATGCTAATTCAGTTGCAGTAATTATTGGAGCCATGTTAATTTCTCCATTAATGGGACCTATTAGAGCGGTAGGTTTGGCGCTTGCTATCAACGATATTCCAACATTGAAAATGGGTCTTAAAAACTTTGGCGTAATGGTAGGTGTTAGTATTATTACTTCTACGATCTATTTTCTTATTACTCCCATAAACGGTGATACTTCCGAATTGTTAGGAAGGGTAAAACCTCATGCTTTAGATATTCTAATTGCCTTTTTTGGCGGTTTGGCGGGAATCATTGCCACAGCCTCAAACAATAAAAATGCTGTACTCACAATTGTGCCCGGTGTAGCCATTGCAACTGCGCTGATGCCACCATTGTGTACGGTGAGTTATGGTCTGGCTACAGGTCAATGGAATTATTCTTTAGGCGCTTTTTATCTTTTTATTTTAAATACTGTTTTTATATGTCTTTCAACTATCGTTTTGTTGAGATTGTTGAAGTTTAAGACTGTTCAACATATTTCAAAAGAAGTTACTGCTAGAGTTCAAAAATACATCTACATAAGTCTTTTTGTGATAATTGTTCCAAGTATTTATATGACCTATTCGATTGTTTTGGAATCTATCTTTGAGAAAAATGCTGAAGATTTTGTCACCAATGTCATCAAGACAGACAATAGTGTGTTGGTCAATTATGAAATTGTTTATACAGGAGATGTGAATGTCATCAAAATTTATCCTTTAGGAACAGAAATCACTCAAGATAAAGAAGATGCTTGGCGTTCTCAAATGGAAAAATACAGCCTAACTGATTCTGAATTAAAAGTTTTTAGATACAAAAAAGGTGTTGATGAAGCCAATTTGATGGCTATGAGTAATGAATCTGTAATTAAATATCAAGAGAAAAAAATTAAAGAACTAGAAGACGAATTATTTGAAATTTACACAAAAGTTGAAGAAGATGTTACTAAAGATCTAGATATTGCCACTTTAGACACAAGAATATTAGTGCATTATCCAGAAATATCTTCCTATTCTTTTTCAAAATCTTATCAATCTCAGTTTAACAATATGATTGATACCATGTATCTTTTTACAATAAAGTGGAAAGACTCAATACCTGATACTTTAATAAAAGTTAAATCTTTATCTCTAAAGAAAATGCTGGAAAATGAAGTGAAAATTCTTAAAAATGGAGTGTTGGATTATCCTGTAAAAGTTTCCAAATTTTAAACAGATGGAGAAAGATTATATTGAAGTTTTACAAAAATCTTTTTCAGAGCATCAAAATCTTGAAATTGCAAAAGGACAAGCAGCTTTATATGAAACACCATTTTGAGTTCTTCGGCTTAAAATCTGAGGTGAGAAGACAATTGCAAAAACCGTTTTTAGACAAGGATTTCCTACCGCCTCAAAAGAAACTTCATAATATTATTGAAGCATTATGGAATTTGCCTCAAAGAGAATTTCAGTTATTTGGACAAGAGTTATTTTTCAAATATTCCAAAACAATGTCCGAAAAAGATATTGAAACTTTGGAGTATATGATTACACACAAATCTTGGTGGGATTCTGTAGATTTTATTGCAGATAAGTTGGTCGGGACGTATTTCAAAAAGTATCCTCAAAATAGAAATGCAATCATTCAAAGATGGATAGATAGCGACAATATGTGGCTGAAACGTGCTGCTATTTTATTTCAACTCAAATACAAGAAAACAACAGACCCTGAATTTTTGGACTATGTGATTCAACAAAATTTAGGCTCTAAAGAATTTTTCATCAACAAAGCAATCGGATGGGTTTTGAGAGAATATTCTAGAACCAATCCAGAATGGGTAGTCGATTTTGCAGAACGAAATGAATTGCACAGTTTGAGTCGAAGAGAAGCTTTGAGGCTATTAGTTTAATCAATTAAGTTTTTTAAAGCTTCTGGCAAATCATTGATGTTGTCAATGTCTGTTAATGTAGGTAATAAATAATGTGTTTTATTGAGGTTTTGTATTTCCAATAAAGTATCGAGGAAAACATTTTCTGTACTCCAAATTTTGTTCAAAAAAATGGAAGGATGCGGTTCTTTCATCCCAATTAGATAATATCCGCCATCTTCTGCAGGTCCAACCACAAAATCGTGACTTTTCAGTGCTTTGAAGGCTTCTTCAATAATTCCGGAGTTCAAATCGTAGCAATCACTTCCTATAATCACGATGTTTTCTGCCCATTCACCAGAACTATTTTTGGCTGCTTGATACATTCTTTCACCTAAGTCTCCTCCTTTCTGAATGAGTTTTTCGTAATGCTCGTCACTGAAAAAATCAATGTTTTCGATATGGTCTGAATAGTAACATTTTTTTTGAGCCAACACTGGCTTTGTAATTGTTGCGGTGTGTTTCAATAGTTCCAGATAAATCTCCAAAGCATTTTCATCTCCAATATCTTTGGCTAACCTTGTTTTGACCTTACCCAATTCAGGGTTTTTTACAAATATGATAAGATGATTGTTGCTGCTCATAATGTTTTGATTTATTTGATAGAACCTCCAACTCCCATTTCAAATTCTGGTGAGACAAATGATAATTTTCCTTCAGCATTTTCTGCCATCAAAATCATTCCTTGGGATTCAATTCCTCTGATTTTTCTAGGTGCTAAATTCAACAAAACAGAGACTTTTTTACCAATAATATCTTCAGGTTTGTAATGTTCTGCTATTCCAGATACAACCGTTCTAACATCAATTCCTGTATCAATGGTTAACTTAAGTAATTTGTCTGCTTTTTCAACTTTCTCAGCAGTTTTAATTTCACCAACACGAATGTCCATTTTTGTGAAATCGTCAAAAGTGATACTTTCTTTCATAGGTTCAAAATTTGAATTGGAAGCCGAATCATTTGTTTGGGTTAATTTCGAAATTTGAGCATCAATTTTTTCATCGTCTATCTTTGCAAATAGTATTTCTGGCGTATTGATAACATGACCTACTTCTAGTAAATTTTCTGTTTCCAAACTCACCCACTTGCTTGTATCAGTATTAAGAAATTTACATAATTTTTTTGCTGTAAATGGTAAAAATGGTTCCATTATTATCGAAAGTTTAGCGGTAAGTTGCAAACTGATATTAATAATAGTTTTTACCCTTTCAGGATCTGTTTTGATGAGTTTCCAAGGTTCAGTATCTGCTAAATATTTATTTCCTAACCTAGCAAGATTCATCGCTTCATTTTGTGCTTCTCTAAATTTGAACGCTTCAATGGCTTGACCCACTTTTTGTGGAATACTTATCATCATTTCGAGCGTTTGCTTATCAATATTTTCTAATGTTTGTCTTTCGGGAACTTTCCCTTCATAATATTTATGTGTAAGAACGAGCGTTCTATTGACAAAATTTCCAAAAATATCTGCTAATTCGCTGTTATTTCTCTGCTGAAAATCTTTCCACGAGAAATCACTGTCTTTACTTTCCGGAGCAATGGAGCAAAGTACGTATCTCAAAACATCTTCTTGGTTTTCGAAATCTTCCAAATATTCATGTCCCCAAACTGCCCAATTTCTGGATGTACTTAATTTCTGCCCTTCTAAATTCAAAAATTCGTTGGCAGGAACATTATAGGGTAAAATATGATTCCCAAACATTTTCAACATAATCGGAAAGATAATCGTATGAAAAACGATATTGTCTTTGGCTAAGAAATGAACCAATTGAGTATCCTCATTTTTCCAGTAATCTTCCCAATTTTTGCCGTTGTCCAAAGCCCATTGTTTGGTTGCAGAAATATAGCCTATAGGCGCATCAAACCATACATAAAGCACTTTGCCATCTCCTCCATCAACTGGAACAGGAACGCCCCAATCCAAATCTCTTGTCATGGCTCTAGGTTTCAGTCCACCTTCAATCCAACTCAGACATTGACCAATCACTTGGTTTCTCCATTCTTTGGGATAATGGTGTTGTTTTCCATCAAGAATTCCATTTTTAATCCAATCTTTTACCCATTCTTCATGTTCATCCATTGGTAAATACCAATGTGATGTTTCTTTAAGAATTGGAGCACTTCCACTCAAAGTAGAAATTGGATTAATCAAGTCTGTAGGACTCAAATCCGAACCACATTTTTCACATTGATCTCCGTAAGCATTCGGATTATGACACTTAGGACATTCACCTGTGATGTATCTATCAGCCAAAAATTGATTGAATTCTTGGTCGTAATATTGTTCGTTTGTTTTTTTGATAAACTTCCCTTCTTTCTCCATTTGAAGAAAATAATCGGAAGCTGTTTTTTTATGCAAATCAGAAGAAGTTCTATGGTAAATATCGAAACTAACACCTAGATTTTTGAAAACTTCATCATTCATTGCATGAAAATGATCTACAATTGCTTGAGGTTTCGTATTGTCTTTTTTGGCACGTATGGTAATCGCAGCACCATGTTCATCGCTTCCGCAAACGAAAGCAACATCTTTATTATTGGAGCGTAAATATCGAGCGTAAATATCAGCAGGAATATAAACTCCTGCCAGATGTCCTAGATGCAAAGGCCCATTGGCATAAGGAAGTGCCGCAGTAATGGTATATCGTTTTGGTTGATTCATTTTATAAATTATAGTCGGCAAATATAAGGTTTTTATACAATATGAATGTTTTGAAAATTGTTATGCAACCAATTTTCGTGTAAAATCGTCTAGATAAAGTTCCGTTTAACAAATAAATCGTAAAAATGTTTTGTATGAACTATAATTGTTTTTAAGTTTACATCGATTTTATTAAATGTTTGAAAATAAATTAAAATTAAAAAATGAAAGTAAAAGGTTTTTTTTTAGGAATTATATTTAGTTTTTGTTTTTACACAATTTTAGGTCATGGCCCTTTTCAATCGTTAAATTTTACGGAAAATAAAGGTCAGTTGAATTCCAATGTTAAGTATCATTGCAAATTACACGTTGGAGATTTATATCTTGAAAGTAACGCTTTTACATTCGATATGTATTCAGCAAAAGAATTGGATTATTTCTACAATTTATCTCACAATAGAAAAGATAATCCAAATGAAGGTCAAGATGTTTTAAACAAACATTCTTATAAAATGATTTTTAATAACGCCAATCCTAATCCTTTAATTACGAGTGAAGGAAAAGTGGAAGGATATAAAAACTTCTTTATTGGAAACAATAAATCAAAATGGGCAACTAATGTAAATTCATATACTTCGGTAAAATATGATAACTTGTATGATAATATCGACTTAGATATTTACACGAGTATTAGCCAAATAAAATATGATTTTATTGTTAAGAAGGGAGGAAAGGCAAGTGATATCAGTATATATTACGATGGTGTGGAATCATTAAAAATAAACGACAAAGGATATTTAGTAATCCAACTTTCTAATGGAGAAGTAAAAGAGTCTAACCCTATTGCTTTTCAAAACATCAACGGAACGCAGAAATCAGTAAAATGCAAATTTAAAATTGATGGGAAATATGTACTATTTGACTTCCCAGAAGGATATGATAATTCAGTAGATTTAGTGATTGACCCTGTTTTGGTTTTTTCATCACTTACAGGTTCTACGGCAGACAATTGGGGCTTTACAGCAACTTATGATTCTCAAGGAAATGTGTATGGAGGAGGAATCTCTTTTGGTTTTGGATATCCAACAACAGCAGGAGCTTATCAGACCACATTTGGTGGAGTAAGAGATATTGCTATTTCCAAATTTACTGCAAGCGGAAACACCTTGCTTTATTCAACTTACATTGGAGGTTCTGGAGCAGATGTTTCTCATAGTTTGGTAAATGACTCTCAAGATAATTTAATTATAATGGGTTCAACCAGTTCTACAGACTACCCTGTCACCGCAGGTTGTTATGACCCTACTTTTAATGGCGGGACAAATTTTACGGGGTCTAATGGAGTACCTTATAACTTAGGTGTTGACGCAATAATTACAAAATTAGACCCTACAGGAACGAATCTAATTGGATCAACTTATATGGGGGGAACTGCAAATGACGGAGTAAATCAAAGTATTTCAATCAATTATTCTGATGAAGCGAGAGGAGAAGTAGTTGTTGACAACCAAGATAATATCTATGTAACGTGTAGTTCAAGGTCAACAGATTTTCCCACCACAGCAGGAAGCCACAGTACAACAAATTTTGGAAATCAAGATGCTGTAATTTTTAAAATGAACCCAACATTGACCACTTTAGATTGGTCAACTTATTTTGGAGGAAGTGGCAATGATGCTGGATATTCTATTAGAATTGCTCCCAATGGAAATGTCTATATTTGTGGAGGAACAGCAAGTAATAATATCGGCACTACTACTGGAGTCGTTAATCCGACCTATGGAGGTGGAAATTACGATGGGTTTGTTGCTTCTTTTGATGGGAATGCTGGTACTTTGTTGGCCGCTACATATCTTGGAACAGGAAGTTATGATCAAGCATTTATTCTTGAAGTTGATGATATGGGGGATGTATACACCGTTGGCCAAACAAAAGGAGTTTATCCTCAAATCAATGCTCCTTATTCAATCAATAATTCTGCTCAGTTTATTCACAAACTTAATGGAGGGCTAACAAACACTGTTTTTAGTATGTTGTTTGGTGATGGAAATAGAACTACTATTGATATCTCATTAACTGCTTTTTTAGTTGACAATTGTGGTAATATATATGCAGCTGGTTGGGGAGGAGCAACGAATACCGAAGGTAGCACTAATGGACTTCCAGTAACTCCTAATGCCATTAAAACTACAACAGACGGGAGTGATTTTTATTTTATTGTTATTGAAAGAAATGCCACAGGTTTGTTGTATGGTTCTTACTTTGGATCTAATACTATTGCCGAACACGTAGATGGTGGAACAAGTAGGTTTGATAAAAACGGTACAATCTATCAAGCGGCTTGTGCTGGTTGTGGCGGTAGTCAAACATTTCCAACAACACCAGGGGTTTGGTCCACTTCTAATGGTTCATCAAACTGTAATCTTGGTGTTATCAAAATTGATTTAGATTTTCAAGGAATTAGTGCAGATGCTGTAGTTCCTGATGACATCATATTGTGTGGAAGTCCTTTTGAAGTTGACTTTGAAGGAAATAATCCTCCACCACCACATAGTTTTTGGAATTTTGGTGATGGTAATACATCTTTACTTAGTAATCCAACGCACACTTTTGCCGATACTGGAACTTATCAAATTATGTATGTAGCAATTGATTCTACAACATGTAATATTGCAGATACTTCATATTTTGATGTAAATTTAATCCAACCCGAAACTTTCGATGCTCAAATTGACGTCCCTTCTTTTGATCCTTGTGATGGAATTGATAGTTTGTTAGTGAGTATGGAATTTACTGGTACAGGAGCGGATTCTTTAGTTTGGAATATGGGTAATGGTGACATTTTTTCTGATGTCAATTCTCTAGACTATTACTATACTTCTCAAGGCGTTTTTACAATAAGTATGATTGCTTTTGATTTTATTTGTAATAATATCGACACAGTTACTGCTGAAGTCGATTACACTATTACCTTTTCATTAGCCAATGCAGTAGCTCCTCCAGATACAAGTTTTTGTGGTCCTCCTCCATATAATTTGAATTTTACAGCAAATTCTTCTACTCCTCATCATTTCTGGGATTTTGGTGATGGTACTGGAACTTCTTCGCAGGCCAATCCTTCCTATACTTATAATGCTCCGAACAACTACAACATCATGTATGTTGCAATAGATTCTTCTACTTGTAATATTGCTGATACGGTTTATTTCATCGTAGATATTGCTCAAGCGGAAGAGTTGACTGCTACTTTCGATTTACCTTCTGTAGAACCTTGTGATTCTCCTGATAGTTTGTTGGTGAGTTTAGCATTTACAGGTACTGGCGCAGATTCTTTATCTTGGAATATGGGTAATGGAACTGTTTTTACAGACGTTAATAGTGTGGATTATTATTATACTTCTCAGGGGTCTTATGTCATTACTATGCAAGCCTGGGATTTCTATTGTAATAATTTTGCTGAGATTACAGACACTGTAGATTTTATCATCTCCTACTCTGAAGCAACTGCTGATGTTCCTGATGATATTTTCTTATGTACCACACCGCTGAATGTTGATTTTGCAACTACATCTACCACTCCAAATCATTTTTGGGATTTTGGAGATAATTTAGGTACTTCTACACAACCGAATGTAACCTATACCTATAATGCTGTTGGTGATTATACTGTAATGTATGTTGCCATAGATTCTTCTACTTGTAATATTGCTGATACGGTCTATTTTGAAGTTTCACTTGCACAAGCAGAAACCTTCTCTGCTACAATAGATTTTGTTCCACCACCTCCATGTGGAGGAGACAGTATGTTGGTAGATTTAGCATTTACAGGTTCTGGTGCAGATTCTTTGATTTGGAATATGGGTAATGGGGATGTTTTTAATGGTAATAGTGTAATGTATTACTACACTGAACCTGGTGTTTATACAGTTTCTTTAACTGCTTACGATAATTTGTGTAATAATGTAGAAACGATTTCTAATGAAATAACTTTTGCCGGAAATGCAATAAGTGATGCAGAAGTTCCAAATGTATTTACACCTAATGGAGATGGTCAAAATGATATACTTAAAATAATGAATATTGACCCTAATGCCGAATTTTCAATGAAAATCTACAACAGATGGGGAAGAATCGTGTTTGAATCTGAAGGAAATGGTGACTTCTGGGACGGAAGTAGCAGATTAGGGGGTGAAGCTAGTGCTGGAGTTTACTTCTACGAAGTGATCTATAGAGATATCTGTACTGACGAAGATAAACTCAAAACTGGATACGTCCATTTGATGAGAGAGTAATTTCTTTATGCTCAAGTCATATCATACAAAAGGAGAAGTTGAAGCAGGTTGTGATGAAGCAGGTAGAGGATGTTTAGCAGGGCCAGTTGTTGCTGCTGGTGTCATTTTACCTTCTAGTTTCAAAAATAACCTTTTGAATGATTCTAAAAAGCTTACTGAAAAAAAAAGGTATGAATTAAGACCGATAATAGAAAAAGAAGCAATTGCTTTTGCAATAGGTATTGTAAGTAATGAAGAAATTGATGAAATCAATATTCTAAATGCTTCTTTTCTCGCAATGCACAGAGCTTTAGATGAATTAAAAGTCACACCTTCATCCATTTTGGTAGATGGTAATCGTTTTCATCAGTACAACGAAATACCTCATCATTGTATCATCAAAGGAGATGGAAAATACCTCAGTATTGCAGCTGCGTCTGTTTTGGCAAAAACCTATAGAGATGACATTATGAACATGCTTCATGAAGATTTTCCTAGTTACGACTGGATAAAAAACAAAGGTTACCCAACTAAAAAACATAGAGAAAAAATCCAAGAATTGGGAACTACTGAACATCATAGAATGTCATTTCAATTACTTCCTAAGCAATTGGAATTACCTTTTTAAATCTAATTTTTCGATAATTGATGAATAGCTAGGCTAACTTATTCTAAAAACATACTTTTGTCGACTTTAATTTTTGGATATAAATAGAATATGACATGAAAAATCAACTAAATTTATTTGACCTTTCTCAAAAAGTTGATTACAAAACAGAAATTTTATCTGGATTAACAGTTGCTCTAGCACTGGTTCCTGAAGCTGTCGCCTTTGCATTAATTGCAGGTCTTTCGCCTTTGACAGGTCTTTATGCAGCTTTTGTAATGGGATTGGTAACTGCAATTTTAGGAGGAAGACCTGGGATGATTTCTGGAGCAACTGGCGCTGTGGCAGTAGTCTTTGTAGGATTAATAAGTACCTTAAAAATAAATAATCCTGAAATAACTGTAGATGAAATAACTCAATATGTTTTTATTACAGTAATATTAGCAGGCTTGCTTCAATTGGTTGCTGGTTTATTAAAATTAGGCAAATTCATGAGATTAGTGCCTCATCCCGTTATTTTTGGTTTTGTGAATGGGTTAGCGATAATCATCTTTATGGCACAATTGGCACAGTTTACTACTGATAGCACAGATCCCAATGCACCTTGGATGAAAGGACCACAATTGTATATTTTCCTTGGGTTGGTTGTTTTGGCAATGTTGATTATTTGGGGACTTCCCAAACTTACCAAAGTAATCCCCTCTGGATTAGTGGCCATTCTTGCGATTTTTGGAATTGTTTACTTTTTCCAAATAGATACAACAACAGTAGGAGATATTGCCTCAGTAAGCGGTGGTTTTCCAATCCCATCCATACCTGACGTTCCTTATACTTGGGATACTTTAGTCTTGGTATTTCCTTATGCTGCAATAGTAGCTGGTGTGGGACTAATAGAAAGTTTGCTTACGCTGAATATTATTGATGAAATCACCCAAACAAGAGGGAAAGGCAATAAAGAAGCTATGGCACAAGGAACAGCAAATGTGCTTTCTGGTTTTTTACTAGGTATGGGAGGATGTGCAATGATAGGACAAAGTTTAATCAATATTTCATCCGGTTCTAGAGCAAGGCTGGCAGGTATTGTGGCTGCACTTATGCTTTTAGTATTTGTAATGTTTGGTTCGGGCATTATAGAAAAACTACCAATGGCAGCACTTACAGGATTGATGATTATGGTTTCCATTGGCACTTTTGAGTGGGCAAGTCTTAAGACCTTTAATAAAATGCCTAAATCTGATATTTTTGTAATGGTAGTAGTTACTTTGGTAACAGTATTTTTACATAATCTGGCTTTGGCTGTTCTTATTGGGGTTATCATTGCTGCATTAGTTTTTGCTTGGGATAACGCTAAAAGAATTAGAGCAAGAAAATTTATAGACGATAAAGGAGTTAAACACTATGAAATTTTTGGACCATTATTCTTTGGTTCTGTTGAAGTTTTTAATGAAAAATTTGATGTAAAAAACGACCCTAATGAAGTCGTTATTGATTTTGCCGAAAGCAGAGTGGTAGATATGTCCGCTATAGAAGCTCTCAATAAATTAACAGAAAGATATAAGAATTCTGGGAAAACATTACATCTAAAACACTTGAGTGATGACTGTAGAAAACTCCTAAAAAATGCTGACAACATTATAGATGTAAATGTTTTTGAAGATCCCACATATAAAGTTTTAGTGGACGATTTGTAAATTTAAGTCTTAAAATCTAACACCTTTTAGCTTGAGATATTGAATATTCAATTTATCTTTGTACCTCAATATGTACAAACTCTTCATCCGACCTATATTATTCCTTTTTGACCCTGAAAAAGTGCATCATTTTGTTTTTAGAATGATTAAACTTATGAATGCGTTACCTGGAATCGGTGCTCTCAACAAAAAAATGTTTTCGGTTGAAGATAAAAGATTAGAACGTACTCTTTTCGGACTTACATTCAAAAATCCTGTTGGTATTGCTGCTGGTTTTGATAAAAACGCTGTCCTATATAATGAATTGGAAAACTATGGTTTTGGATTTCTAGAAGTGGGAACAGCTACTCCCAAACCTCAAGTAGGAAATCCAAAAAAAAGATTGTTTAGACTTAAAAGAGACAGTGCTCTTATTAATAGAATGGGCTTTAATAATCTTGGTGCAGATGCTATCGCTCAAAATCTCAAAAACAAAAAAACAAAACTTATCATCGGAGGTAATATTGGTAAAAATACAGCAACTCCCAATGAAGATGCATTGGCAGATTACATCTATAATTTTGAAGCACTTCACGATGTTGTGGACTATTTTGTAGTGAATGTGAGTTGTCCAAACGTAAAAAACTTAACCAAACTTCAAGACACAGATTTTCTTTCTGAATTGCTTCTAAAACTCAAAAGTATCAATGCTCAAAAAAGTGTTCAGAGACCTATCTTACTTAAAATTGCTCCTGACCTCAACGAACCGCAATTGGATGAAATAATTGAATTAGTAGCCGCAACTCAAATTGATGGTATTATTGCTACCAACACTACAACTTCTCGAGAAAACCTTACCACATCAAAAGAGGAAGTAGAAGCGATTGGAAATGGTGGATTGAGTGGTCTTCCACTTAAAGAAAGAAGTACTGAAGTAATTCGTTATTTAGCAACCAAAAGCAACAAAGCCTTTCCAATAATTGGGGTTGGAGGTATTCATTCTGCAGCAGATGCTATTGAAAAAATCCAAGCAGGGGCAGACTTGGTTCAGATTTATACTGGTTTTATTTATGAAGGACCTAAATTGGTAAAAGCCATTAATGAGGCCATTTTAGAAAATTAATTTTCGGAAGTTGGTCTAATATTTTTTAGTAATTACTTTATCATTCTCACAAAACCAAATTTTATCTTTATCTAACCAAATGGGTGTTTGATTTTCAAAATCTAGAATTTTAGAAATTTCTATAGTGGTCAAATGATATCCGAATGCACTGCCATTTTCGGTATAGAAAAGTATATTGTTGCTGATGTTCCAAACATCAATATCGGGTAGTGGAATTGTTTTGTAGTAGGTTCCATAAATATCAAAAACTAAAATTCCAATATTTTTACATTGAACGTATAAAAACCCATTCATTTCAATCATTTTGATAGGTTCGAAAGATTCAATTTCTAAAATTTGTTTGAGATTTCCAGTGCTAATTTCTTGTTGTAGTTGTTTGTCGAGTTTCACAATTTGAAACAATTCTTGATCATAAACCCAAAATCCATTGTCCATTTTACTTCCTGCTACACAAGTGATTTGGTACATTCCCAATTCATCAAAGGAAATGATATTATAATTTTGCTGACTCAATGTATTGTCAGTAATTACCAATTTTTGCATGTCTTTGTAGAAAAGCAAAGGTCTTAAAGGTTGAGTCACATCTACGTAGGAAAGATCTCCGATTAGTTTATTACTAAAACGAAACATTTCAACTCCCTTGTCGTCAAATTTTATGACTTCACTACTCGTTTTGTAATAAGAATTCCCTTGAATATCTGCGCCCATAAAACCACAATCTTGAGCAAAAGAATATGAAAAGAAACTAAAGAGTAGCGTCAATAGCAAGAATTTCTTCTGCAAAATTTCTAGTGTTCTGTAATCTGGGTATTTTGTTTTGACCTCCAAGTTTTGATTTTTGTTTTAGCCATTCATAGAATGTGCCAGTTTTTAAGTTTCTGATGATTGGTTTTTGTAAAGATAAGTCATTTGTTCGTTTAGCACTGTAATCACTATTCAAATTTTTTAAATTTTCGTCCAAAACATCCGCAAAAAAAGTTAAATCTTTGGGTTCAGAAGAAAACTCAATCAGCCATTCATGCGCTCCGTTTTTGGTTTGTGTCATAAAAACCGGACAAACTGTATAATCAGAAATTGTGCAATTTAAAGAGGTACAAGTAAGCGAAATTGCCTTTTCTACATTGTCGATCATCAATTCTTCTCCAAACACATTGAGATATTGAGCCGTTCTACCTACTACTTTTATTCTATGAGGAAACAAAGTGGTAAACGAAACCGTATCGCCCAATTGATAACGCCAAAGTCCGGCATTTGTTGTGATTACAATGGCATATACTTTTCCTATTTCTACCTCATTCAAACCGATAGTTTGTGGGTTTTTTTGTGCTATTTCTTCTAAAGGAATAAATTCATAAAAAATACCATAATCCAACATCAAAAGCATGTCATCACTTTTCACCAAATCTTGAATTCCAAAAAAGCCTTCGCTGGCATTGTAAGTTTGCACATAATTCATATTGGGACTTTTGATGATTTGCTCAAATTGATTTCTGTAAGGCTCAAAATTCACTCCACCGTGCATATACAATTCCAAATTAGGCCACACATCGAGAATGTTGTCTGTCTTTTGATTTTCCAATATTTTTTTTAGCAACACCAATGACCAAGAAGGTACGCCAGCCAAAATTCGCACGTCATCTTTGACCGTTTCTTGCGCCATCAAATTCAATTTTTCTTCCCATTGATCCATCAGAGCAATTTCTTTGCTAGGCGTTCTTCTCCATTCACACCACCAAGGTAAATTCTTCACGATGATGGCAGAAAGATCTCCGAAATAGGATTTTTGATTGAAATAATTAATTTCTGAGGAACCGCCAACTATAAGATGCTTGCCAGTAAATAATTTGGTTTGAGGATGATTGGCATAATACAAACCCAACAAATCTTTTCCTCCTTTGTAATGACATTCCTGAAGAGATTCTTTACTCACGGGAATCATTTTACTCCTCTGGTTGGTTGTCCCAGAAGATTTGGCAAACCAAATAATCTCTGTATTCCAAAGCAAATTTTGTTCTCCCGATTTGATTCTCTCAATGTAAGGAAACAAATCATCATAAGTTTGAAGCGGTACAGATTTTTTGAAATCGTTGATACTTTTGATAGCAGAAAATTGGTGCTTAATTCCAAATTCTGTGTTTTTACCAGAAGCAATCAATTGAAAAAAAAGTTCGTTTTGAACTTCTACAGGATGTTTTTTGAACAAATCAATTTGGTGTACACGCTTTTTTATTAACCATGAAAAAATGGAGTTAAAAGGTGCTCCCATAGGACTAAAATATTTTAAATGAGATTAATTTCTATCCGAAAATAACCAAACCAAATACAATAATAAGAACGATTCCTACATAAATGTAACCTATTCCTGCTGTACTCTCGTGAAAATTTTTATCTGCCATTGTACTCAATTTTATACAAAAATAGTAAATTGCACGATTATGAGAAACTTTTTATTCAAATTTATAAATTATATCATTAGCAAAATCTTTTTAGTATTTTCAACCATTTGAATATAAAAAAGTTAGAAACAAACTAAACACATTTTTTGAAAAATGAACTTTTTACCACAAGAAATAGATGAATATTCAGAAGCACACACTTCGCCAGAAGATGCCCTTTTGAACCAACTCAATAGAGAAACTTACATTAAAGTTTTGCAACCTCGAATGCTTTCTGGTCATTTGCAAGGGAGAACACTCAGTATGTTGAGTAATATGATTCGTCCTAAAAATATTTTAGAAATAGGAACTTACACAGGATACAGTGCTTTGTGCTTGGCAGAAGGACTTCAAAAAGAGGGTCAACTCATCACTATAGAAATTGACCCTGAAATCGTTGCTTTTGCGAAAGGTTTTTTCGAAAAATCAAAGTACAGTCATCAGATACACCAAAAAGTAGGGGATGCTCTTGAAATTATCGATGCCATAGAAGAACAATTGGATTTGGTTTTTATAGATGCAGACAAAAACAATTACATCAACTATTTTGAAAAAGTGTATCCCAAACTAAATGTTGGCGGATACATCATTGCCGATAATGTACTTTGGAGTGGAAAAGTAGCATTCGAAGCCAACGAAAAAGATTTGGACACTCAAATTTTACAACAATTCAATCAATTGGTGCAAAATGACCAACGTTTCGAAAATGTGCTTTTACCCATAAGAGATGGATTGATGATAGCAAGGAAAATTTCTTAACTAATTTTATCTCAGTTAAAACTACATTTCCAATCCCATCAACAATACATCATCTGTTTGAGGTTCGTTTTGTTTCCAGTTTTGAAAATTGTATAACAAAAAATCTTTCTGTTCGGACAATGTCATTTCATTAGATTGAATCAACATTTCTTTGAGTTGTGACTTTTGTAATTTTCGATTTCTAGGTCCTCCAAATTGATCGGTATAACCATCAGAAAATAAATAAACTCTATCTCCAGTTTTGAATGGAATTACTTTTAAATCAAAATGTTTTCTACTATCATCATAAAAACCTATAGGAAATCTTGAGCCTAATATTTCATTAAGCTCACCATTTTGCAGTATCAACACAGGTCGAAACGCACTGGCAATATGAAATTCGTTTTTGTTTTTGTAAATCGTAACAAAAGACAAATCCATTCCATCTCTAGCAGCAATATTTCCTCCCTTCGACATGGCAAAAATCAAATCTTCATCTAATCTTTGCAAGACTTTTTCAGGGCTATATATTTTCTCCCTAATCACAATATTTCTCAAAAGCGAATTCCCCACCACAGACATCAAAGCGCCAGGAACTCCGTGACCCGTGCAATCTACTGCCGCTATCGTAATCACTTCATCGGTTTCGTAATACCAATGAAAATCGCCACTTACAACATCTTTGGGTTGGTATAAAACAAACGCGTCTGCAAAACCATTTTTATAATCTTCTTCCAAAGGCAAAATCACATCTTGAAGACTCTTGGCATAATTCAAACTATCATTCAATTCCTCATTCTTTTCCTGAATGGCGAGGTTTTTTTGTTCAATAGCCAATTCCGTTTTCTTCTTGTCCGTGATATCTGTACCAATCGATAAAATATTTCCATCAGGTGTTTGAGAGGTATTCCACAAAAACCATTTTTCTGCACCATAAGAAGTGAGTACAATTCTTTCGGATTGAATCCCTCCAAAATGCAATGAATTATCTAAATGATTCAGCACTTTACCTTTGATCGTTTCAAACTCAGCAGGAATTGTAGTTTTGGACCACCAATTTTCCCCCAATAATTCATCTGGGTTATACCCAAGAATATTTTTCACAGAAGGACTTACGTATGCCACTGACCCTTTTGGGCTTACGATTAATACGATATTATTGATTTGTTCAAGTATTGCTTTAATATTGTTCATGACTAAAAAATGAAAAGTGAGATAAAAAGGAATGGGAATTTTGGGGTGTTATTAATTACTTAATAATGCACCACATATAATAGCCCTTAAAGCAATATGTCCTTGATATAGAATTTTTGTTGTTCATCTCGAGTACAAATGTAAAAGGAATTTCGATAGCTTGAATATAAAAAACTAAAAAAATACGTTTTTCATTTTTGGGAACTTCATTATTGAACAATGTTTTCCTTACAAAAAAGCCTATTTTTCGTTCATATATTTTACCTTCGCATTCAATTAGAATTATGACGAATTCAACCCAAGATATCATTTGTGCCATTTCCTCACCTCCGGGAGTAGGTGCTATTGCATTAATAAGATTGAGTGGTGAAAATTGCATTTCATTAGTGAATGGCGTTTTCTCAAAAGAGATTCTTCACGCCAAAGGCTACAGCATACATTTTGGAAATATCATAAAAAACGACCAAACTTTGGATGAAGTTTTGGTTACCATTTTCAGAAATCCACATTCATTTACAGGAGAAGAAAGTGTGGAAATTGCATGTCATGGCTCTATATTTATTCAGCAAGAAATCATTTCTCTGTTGATAGACAATGGCGCTAGGATGTCTGAACCAGGTGAATTTAGCAAGCGCGCTTTTTACAACGGCAAGATGGATTTAACGCAAACGGAAGCCATTGCGGATTTAATTCATTCAGAAAGCGAAGGAGCACACAAGTTGGCAATGCAACAAATGAAAGGAGGCATTAGCAAAGAGTTACATTCTTTGAGAGAAGAACTCATCAAATTTGCCGCTTTGGTAGAATTAGAGCTAGACTTTGCAGAAGAAGATGTAGAATTTGCAGATAGGATACAACTTATCGAATTGGTGAAAAATGTACTTTCGAAAGTCAATAGACTCAAAGATTCTTTCCAATTAGGAAGCGCCATCAAAGGTGGTGTAAACGTAGCCATAGTAGGAAAGCCCAATGCTGGTAAATCCTCTTGGCTCAACGCTTTAAGCAATGATGAAGTGGCAATTGTTTCAGACATTGCTGGAACCACTAGAGATAAAATTGAAGTTCCATTGCTACTTGAAGGCATCAAGTTTAGGTTTATTGATACGGCAGGCCTCAGAGAAACAGAAGATATCATAGAAGGAATGGGAGTTGTAAAAGCCAAAGAAGTGATTTCAAAAGCCGGAATGGTCGTCTATATGTTTGATATTGCCGAAATAGGTCACCACTATTTAGATGATGCCATTACGTATGTTAAAGAATTAAATACATCTGCAGAAATATTGCTTCTTGCCAATAAGGTGGATACTGCAAAAGAAAGTCTTGGATTTTATGGACTTGAATATGGGCACTATTCCAATTTACACTTGGTGTCTTCTTTACAAAGTGAAAGTATTGAATTTATTAAAAAAGAAATCGTCAGATTATTTCATCAAAACCAAAAGCAAACAGGAGATATTATCGTAACGAATGCAAGACATTACGAAGCGCTCAAAAACGCATCTGTAGATTTGGAAAAATCTTTACTAGGTTTAGAAAATAACCTTTCTGGCGATTTTGTAGCAATGGACATCCGTCAAGTAATTCACCATCTAGGAAGCATCACAGGAGAGATTACACAAGACAATCTTTTAGGGCATATTTTTAAGAATTTTTGTATTGGGAAATAATTTGAATTTTCGAATTTACATATCTCTTATTATTATTTTAGCAATATTTTCTAATTGCTCAACAGAAGAATTACCATCCTACAACAACAGTGTTTCAGAAGCCGATAGTTTGTCTGTATTTACGAACATAGATTCAGCAAATGTATATCGCATCAAAGGAGATTTGGAGGCTGCAAAAAGTTATGTCAATGATGCTTTGGAAAATGCTAAACAACTTAATTGGGGAAAAGGGCTAGCATCTTCATATACCAATCTTGCTTATATCAACTTATATGAAAGTGATTTTGAAGCAGCAATGGAAAATGCTGTGGAAGGATTAAGAATTGCAGAAATATGCATAGACCTTGAGGATCAGGGCTTGGCAAACTTAATCATTGGTTTTATTTATTTCAATCTTGGAGACACCAATTTGACCATTCCTTACTATGAAAAATCTTTATCTATAAGATTAGAATTAGGCAATGATTACGACATTGGGTATAGTTATTCTTATTTTGGTAATTTTTATATGGCTCAAAAACAAGCTGATTCTGCCTTATATTATCATAAAAAAGCATTGGAACACAGATTAAAAACAGATGACACCAGAAGCATTGCCGACTCCTATTTGTTGATTGGCGCAACCTTACTCAAAGAAAAAAAATTCGATGAATCGTTAGAATACTTGCAAAAAGCAATTCTAAAATATGCTCAAATATCTGATAAAAAAAGGTTGGCAGAAACGTATAGAAATTTTGCAGAAGTTTATTTGATAAAAGGTAATCTTGATGATGCCCAAAACTTTCTGCTTCAAGCAGATCAACTGGCAAAAGAGACAGGCTCAAAAGACAATCAAATCAAAATATCAGAACAATTAGCGGCTATCAATTATACGAATGAAAACTATAAAGAAGCGTATGATTATTTGAGATTTCACACTACGACTTTCAAAGAAACTTCTGGTGAAAGTAAATATAGAGACATTGTAAAAAACATTCTTGAATACAAAAACGAGAAAGAAAGAAAAATTAAGCAACTAGAATTTGACCAAAAAGAAGAGCGCCAAGAAATATCATATTGCTGCTATAATTGTGGTTATTCTCATTATAGAAGTTTCTAATATTTCTTTTCAATCGTCTTAAAATCACAAGGAAACAAAACGAAATTATTGCTTTTAGAAAAACACAAATTGACAAAGCATTTGTAGAATTGGGCATCAAAAATAAGGAGATTATGGATTCTATTAATTATGCAAAACGAATTCAATCTGCCATTTTACCTTCTGATGAAACCATAGCCTCAATTTTCAAAGATATTTGTGTTTTATATTTACCTAAAGACATCGTAGCAGGAGACTTTTATTGGTTGGAACAAAAGGATGATAAACTGCTCATTGCAGCAGCAGATTGCACAGGTCACGGAGTTCCTGGCGCAATGGTAAGTGTGGTTTGTAATAATAGTTTGAATCGAAGTGTTCACGAATATGGATTGACCAATCCTGCTTCCATTCTTAATAAAACAAGAGAATTGGTAGAAGGTGAATTTGCCAAATCTTCTGAAAGAATGATGGATGGAATGGACATTGCTTTGTGCACGATTCATAACTATAATTATTCAAACAACGACAACCAAACTTTTCAAATGGAGTTTTCGGGCGCCAATAATTCCTTATGGTTGATAAGAAAAAATGCCCAAGAAATTGAAGAATATAAAGGCGACAAACAGCCCATTGGTAAAACAGACTTTTCAAAACCTTTTAATTCGTCAAATATTACTGTAAATAAAGGAGATGTATTTTACCTTTTTTCGGATGGATTTGTGGATCAGTTTGGAGGAATTAAAGGCAAAAAATTTAAAAGCAGTGGTTTAAAAACTTTATTATTAAGCATCCAGAATTTCTCTATGATTGAGCAAAGACAAAAACTTATAGATTCCTTTGAGTCTTGGAGAGGAGATTTGGAGCAAGTCGATGATGTTTGTATTATAGGCGTCCGACTTTAGGAGGAAAACTATGGTCTTAAAATTCAAAGATTTATCCTTCTGCTAATTCTTTAAGTTCCTTCACAAATCTCTCCCCTAAAGCATTTGCAGAAGACTCAGAAGTACTTTCTGCGTAAATTCTTATAATGGGTTCTGTATTAGATTTTCTCAAATGCACCCATTCGTTACCCAATTCTATTTTTACACCATCAATATCATTAATGGGTTGGTCTGCATATTTAGTTTTGATTTTTAACAATACATCATCAACATTGATAGAAGGAGTGAGTTCTATTTTATTTTTAGAAATCGTGTATTGCGGATAGGAAGCTTTGAGTTCTGAAACTTTTCGACCATCTTTAGCCAATTGAGTTAAAAACAAACCAATTCCTACAAGTGCGTCTCTTCCATAATGAACTTCTGGATAGATTATGCCTCCGTTCCCTTCTCCTCCGATAATGGCATTGGTTGCTTTCATTTTATCCACTACATTCACCTCTCCTACTGCAGAAGCTTCATATTTGCAACCATGTTTTTCTGTAACATCTCTAAGTGCTCTAGTACTCGAAAGATTAGAAACTGTGTTCCCTTTAGTTTGAGACAATACATAATCACTTATTGCAACCAAAGTATATTCTTCTCCAAACATACTTCCATCTTCGCACACGAAAGCTAATCTATCTACATCAGGATCTACTACAATACCTAAATCTGCTTTTTGCGTTTTCATTACTTCAGCAATTTCAGTTAAGTTTTCTGGTAAAGGTTCAGGATTATGAGGAAATATACCATTAGGTTGGTCATAAAGCGAAATAATATTTTTTACCCCTAATTGTCTCAACAATTCAGGAACAAAAATTCCACCTGTGCTATTCACAGAATCACAAGCGATAGTGAAATTAGCCTTTGCTATGGCATCAGCATCTACTAAAGGTAGATTTTTGACAATATCAATGTGTTTTTGTAAATACGTATCATCCTTTGTAATAATTCCCAAATCATCTACTTCAGCATAATTGAATGCTTCATTTTCGGCAAGTTTTAAAATAGCCTCACCTTCTGCAGCGGAAATAAACTCTCCCTTTTGATTCAAAAGTTTCAAGGCGTTCCACTGTTTAGGATTGTGACTTGCAGTGAGGATAATTCCTCCTTGTGCATTTTCTAAAGGCACTGCAATTTCGACCGTGGGAGTAGTTGACAAATCCAAATCAATGACATCAATTCCTAAGCCCTGTAAAGTTCCTATACAAATGTTTTTTACCATTAAACCTGAAATTCTGGCATCTCTTCCTACAACTACTTTAAGTTTATTGATATTGGGGTTGTTTTGAATCAACCATGTGCCATAAGCTGAAGTAAATTTTACAATATCAAGAGGAGAAAGACCTTCGTTGGGTTTTCCGCCTATAGTTCCTCTAATTCCTGAAATAGATTTTATTAATGTCATAATGCGAGTTTTTTCCTATTTTATGAATGAAAATAAGTATTGGATTACAAAGAAATAAAATAGAAGCGAAGTGATGATAAAAATCTCAATTAATTATTCAAAAGATAAAGTTGAAAGCTCTGAGATGCGTTAAAAAAGACTATTAAAATTGTTTAGAAATAGCATTCGCTAATACCAGAAATTCTTCTTTGGAAAATTCTAGTTTTTTCTTTGAAAATGATGCGTCAGTCATATCATTAAGAGGAATAAGGTGAACGTGAGCATGAGGAACTTCTAGTCCCTATTACAGAAACCCCTACTCTATTACAAGGCACAACTTTTTCAATAGCTTTGCTTACTTTCTTACAAAAAGGCATATATGCCATGAGAAGGTCGTCTTCTAGATGAAAAAAAAATTATCAATTTCTATTTTTGGAACAACCAGTGTATGTCCTTTGCGATAGGATTAATATCTAAAAGCAAAAAGTTTTCATCTTCTGAATTTTGTAACGGGGAATTTCTCCTTTTATTATTTTAGTAAAATAGTTGGCATTATCTAGAAATGTCCATAATTTCAAATTCCATAATTCCAGCAGGTGTTTCAGCACAGACAGTATCAACAGTTTTTCCTAGAAGACCTTTTCCAATGGGTGAGTCAATGGATATTTTTTTTAATTTAAGATACAGCTACCATCAGCGACTAGGTATATTCCATAGTTGCGTTGTTTTTATATTTTTGATAGTGACTTTACTTAAAATAAAAACTTTAGAATTATCCATTAATGAATCGTCTATAACACGTGCATTAGAAAGTTGTTCTTTTAGTTTTGCAATTCTAGCTTCTAGCATCCCTTGAGCTTCTTTTGCAGCGTCATATTCTGCATTTTCAGACAAGTCTCCTTTATCTCTAGCTTCAGCTATTTGTTGTGATATTTTAGGCCTTTCAACTGTTTCAAGTTGTTTAACCTCATTTTTTAATTTCAAAAGCCCTTCTTCTGTAAAATAGTTAATTTTAGACATAACAATAATGTATTTATCAATATTATATAAACTACAAAGAGTCCATCGATGGACTCTCTATATGTTAATTTTTCTTATTAAAAATTATCTTTCTCCTATAATGAATCTTAGCACCAACAGTGTGAATTAAACCTAATACGCTAGTTCTAATAGCGTAGTCTAAACCAACTTTAGTTCCATTATCTCCAAATGGGAAATCAATACTAACTCCACCACTAGGACCAGTTAGAGCAGTTGCTCTGTTTTCATTAGAAATAATATTAGATTCATAAACATAACCTGCTCTAAAAGCTACATGAACTTTATCACTGTTTAATTTATATTCAAAACCTAATCTCCATTGATCTCTAGTAAATGAGTTTGCAGTATAAGTTAATGCTGCAGTAAGAATTGATGTTTCGTTAAATATGAAATCATAAGCACCACCAATATTCAATTGTGAAGGAAGTTCATAACCTGCTGATCTATGTTCCATATTTAACAATAACTCAGTATCTAAGTTTTGTATCTCTTGAGATAGTCCATCACCTCTATATCTCATAGGAGGTCCAACATTTCTAAGAGATATTGCAAATTTAATTTGGTCATTTTCTCCTGTTACATATCTAATCCCTGCGTCAAGAGCAACACCTTGAGTTCTAATATTAGTCATTTGTTGAGATACCATTTTTAAAGCTAGACCTCCTGAAATAGAAGGTGAAAACCTTTTCGAGTATCCCATAGTTATGTTTACAGCAGAGGGAGAATAATTTCCCAAACCTCCTTCAGGAAGTTCAGTTGTAGTAATAGGTATATCTCCAAAATTAAAACTAGAAATTGAAATTCCCATCGCTCCTGTTTCTCCAAGTTTTTTGGCTAAACCAAATGCATTTAAACTAATATCTGCTGCCTGACCCATCCAATTTGATCTTGAAAAAGCCATTTCAGTACCTTCTGTATATGAAAGACCTGCAACGTTAAAGAACATTGACTCCAATCCATTCATTGACGCTAAACCAGCAGTTCCCATTCCAGCACCTCTAGACCAAGGATTGATATTCAACTCAGAGGAACCAGCAGAACCAGCTCTATCCTCATTTCCTGCAATTAAGGAATTTGAAGATAAAATGGAAGCACTTCCTATCAAGACTCCAATTAATATATTTTTACTTATCATCATAATTAGTATTTCTTATCTATAAATAAATTTAAGTTCAAATTAGAAATTTTCTAAATCTGGAGGTCTAATTACACCTAACCATTTAAGTAATCTTTCTTTTTTCTCACCGTTAATTTCAGTTTCAACATGAATGATATACATTCCACTTGCAATTGGAATTCCAACATGATTTTTCAAATCCCAATCTACTGAAGTTACTGGACTATCTTTTTGGAAAGTTCTAACTAATGTTCCTTCCATATTGTATATTTTAATAGTACACTGATCTGGTAAATTAACTATCTTAACTAAATTATCTAATCTATTTAATTCATAGTTAGAATATGCATAGTATGGATTTGGAACAATGTTTATTAAATCCATAGCACTGTCAGCAGCATTTGCATTATTAGTTAAAGTTGCTATCTCATCCATATCAAATTCGTACATATTGTACCAATTGTTTTGGCTAGATCCTGCTTGACCACAATCTCCAAACCATAAACCATCTGTAGATTGTCTTTGATATTTCTGAGCAGTTCTAATTTGAATTCTAGCATCTGTTTCAATAAACGCATAAGGATCATTGCTTAAATTATTTGAAGCAGTCTCTGATAACATTGGCATACCTACCCAAGAACATGCTCTCCATACTTTTAAGTTATCTGCAGTACTTGGAGTGTTTGGAACAATTAATTTTTGATATAAATATTGTCCATGGTCATAAGCAGGCATGTTATCATCAAAATTATTTTGAGTAGATTGTTCTTTTCTAAAATTTTTGAAAATATAAACATAATGCTTACCTCCAAATAAAACCTGTCCAAATTGAGTAAACATTCTGTTGGTAGGGTTCCACAACATATCTTTACCGTTTTCGTTTCCTAGCCAAGAATCCTCTCCAAATGCCATATTTAATCTTTCTCCAGTAGTCACATCTATAGCATAACCTGGGAACCAACTCATACCAACTTCCGATATAAAGTTTGCATCATTAATATTTGAACTATTTCCAGAACCAGAAGCGGCAGAATTACCATTTTTATCTTTAGATGGCATTTTTTTAACTCTTAGTTTGTTAGTACTTCCATTCCAAGATAAGTTAGGATCGTCTTGTGTTTCTAACACAGGTACTCTTGTCCATTTAGACTTATCATTTGTAAAAACGATATCAACTGAGTGAGAATGGTGTGTACCAATACCTCCACTAATACTAGACCAATTTGAAGGGAAAGGCATATGGAAACAATCCATATTTCTTACCAACTTAGCTGGAGCCCATGTACCTCCAATTACTCCTTCAAAAACTTGTTCATCATCTACTCCTATTTGATCTTTCCAATCTGTTGAACTTCCACAAGCACTTGTAGAATCGTCAGAAGTTCCAGATTCAATCCAGTTTTGAGCAGTGAATCCGTCTTGATTTGGTATACCACCTAACCACCTCTTAGAAGAATCTGCAAAAGTTAATTCATGATACAGTAATTCTGTTAATTCTCTTCCAGAAATGTCTACTGGAAAATATTGTTCAACATTAATTGAGATACCCCAATCAGGAATAAGTTGCTGATTTCCGATTTGTATTGACATTTCACTAAAAACAGTATCAATTTCAGAACCTAAAGTTCTTACACAAACCCAATTTAATGTGTCTAACTTATTATTGTTACAACTTGCTGGATAATTTGTAAACCATAATTTATATTTTCCACCCTTAACATTTAATGGATCTATAACTTTTACTTCTATAGGTCCTGCAGCATTTTCATAAGTAACATTACTTGGTGTAAAGTTTGCAACTATATCAGCTTCTGATTCTGCTGTTAAGTTTAAAATATTTGAAGGACCACTTCCATTACCTTCTACTCTAGTAATTTTTGGCCCATAACCGTATTCCGCTAACTGAACTGTCCCGCCTGCTTCAGATGTAGGAATATGAGGTATTACTGTTAAAGTTTGAATAGCACCAGTTGCACCTTTACGTCCTGATAAATAAGGATATTGCTGTCCGTCAGCTCCTAAAGTAAAAGGTTTGTAATAATTATGTGCATAAGCTATTGCCATATAGTAGTACTTTTTGTGGTTTACAAGATTTTTATTTGACCCTTGTGCAAATAAATCTTCTGTTACTCTGAATGAATGTTGTATTCCTTGATCTGCACCGTTTACCATTTCAGTAGCAACTGGGAAACCTAAGTCAGGATCGATTGGGAAATTAATCATTTGACCAATTCCGTCTTTTACATCACATTGAGCAACAAGTCTAGCTCTTGTGTCATTATCTAATTCATCAGGTCCAACATTTTGATCTTTCAACTGGTAAATTTTGTACCCCTGAAATCTATAGAACGGGTCGTAACTTGGGTCATTTAAAGCCAAAATAATAGGATCTAATTCTTCGTAATCTTCTGGAGAATTTACATAATTATTACTCAATCCTTGTCTATTAGTAACATATAGTATTACTTCTCTATCTAATTCTTGAGCTGACAAATCTGGTGCATCTGGTCCATTTAAGATTCTAAAACAATTGTCAAACAATGCTTGTGCCTTGTCATCTGCCTTTAACATTAACTCAACCGAATTAAATGCTATTCCGTTACTTGTTTTACCATAAACTACACCTACAGTAATATTGTTTAATGCACCTGGTTCTAATGTAAATGGTCCAGCAGATTGTACCCATCTTCTATCTTGTGGAGGGTTTCCATTGGTGGATTCAGACCAATCGAATGGAGCAGTAACAATTCCATTTGTTGACCAAAATAAAGGATCCGAATTACCTGGGAACATATAATTTGAACCAACACTTGTTGATCCTGGTGAACCAGGATAACCAGAACCACCCCAAATAAATGGTTCATTATCAATCCATTTTCCGTCCATATAGTTGTAGTATTGAGTAAATACTGTTGGATCTGATTGAGCAGGAGGAGCACCTCTAGAATAGTAAACAAACCTCTTCATTCCTAATCTTTCGTTATCAACAACTCCATCGCCATAACCAATTCCTAAGCCACTATATGGAATTCCGTCTTGCGCTAAAGCTACTTGAACATCAGTCGTTAAAGGATTGTCCAATCCGTCATTATCTTGGTAAGGTCCTTCAAAGAAATCGATTCCTATTGCAGGAGGATTTTGACCTATAGGAAAAGCACATGGATCTCCATTTGAAGCATCTACGTTGTTACCATTATAAGCATATCCAACCCCTCTTGCAACATCACAACCGATATAATCTTCATCAGAACATCCAATATCTGGATCTGCATACACTGCAAAATAAGTATCTCTTAATCTTTGAGTTGATCTATTTATTAATTCAAAATTGAAAAAAGTCATGTTATTAATCTCATCATTGGTAGCAAACGCAAACGCTTGCGCT